>PUPD01000047.1 GCA_003552985.1 Spirochaetaceae bacterium | reverse complement strand
TGGCTTCAAATAGCCAGTTCTCCTCCAAGAAGGAGTCGTGCTCAGGGTGACGCACGAACGGCAGGTGCGCGTGAAGAACCAGCAGCAGATATCCGTTTGGCATTACATGCTCCTCGCTGCCTTCTGAAACGCGGCAATCTGGAGTGATTTTGAGGTCATTACGGCTACTCGTCCTGCAATGAAATGATCCGTTGCGGCATCCGGTCGGAGTATGTTTCTACAGGCATCGCTTCGAGGTTGGTAATCGACAAGATTTTGTCGGCTGTTGTTTCCTGGTTTTCGCCGATAGGAATGGCGAGATCCCCGGCCGGCACCGCAACGGGGTTGGAAACCGCAAGTGTTTGCACGCAATCATCGACATGTGCGATCAGCGAAACTCGATAGAAGGTGCCGGTATGCGGAAGATTGATATACCAGCTGCCATCCTCAAACTTAACCGGGATAGTGAAGGTGTACAACGCCTCCTCCGACCCGGCGGCCATGCTCGGGAGCTCGTGCACCCGCAGCGCCAGGCCGTCAAACTCTTCCTCCGGATCGCGCTCATCCGACGGAATATCTTCCGTACAGCCGCAGTTCTCGGCGAGCTTTGCGAGATAACTCTCGTTGACCTCCCAGTAGCAGTACGCCCAGGAGGGATCACGCAACAGAAGTACGATCCTGGTCTCGTTATACTGCTCGGGCAGTTCCCAGTCGTCATTATCGACGGCACGAAAATCGGACCCATCGAGCACAGCATCGATATAGCACTCGTACTTCTTTTCCTGAACCGTTACCGGATGATCATTGCCGGCCTCACGTTCGAGCCGGAACTCATCTATCGCCTCGGCGACCATCTCGACAAGCTCATCCCGAGCCAGCTCTGATGCACCGTCGAGCTCGTACCGGTCAGCTAATCGATGCAGTTGCTGCATCGTCAGCTCTTGGAGCCGTTCTCGAATCATACGCATAGGCATCGTAGGCAATGCACTGATTACTGTCAAGCCACGCGGCTGGAAGAGATTCGGCCTGAAACCGGGCGGGCAACCCGGCGAGGAGGCCCCTGCGCTGAGGCGGGTCGCTCAGCCGCCGGGCTCAGCCGCAGTCCTCGGCCGCTCGGCGAGCAACAGCATGACATCCCCAAACCGAAAACGCTTTGCCGCTCGGTCAACCGGGCGCTTGACCCATCGAGGAACGGTCCCTTGCGGCAGCCCGCCCCAGTAGGCCTGATCGACAATGCTGAACCCGCATTGGCCGAGGAGCTGCGAGAGCCCGCGACGCGAGAACAGGTGCAGGTGATCGGCGATCGCCGATCGCCAGCGCCGACCGAACAGGCGCGCCTGCAGGCCGGCAGTGTCGGGTGTCACCACCACCGCTCTGCCCCCGGGAGCGAGAATACGGAAGACTTCGCTCAGAAACCCACGCGGGTCGGGAATGTGCTCGATGACGTGCGAAAAGTGAACCAGCGAAAACTCCCCGGCCGCAAACGCCGCTTCCTCCAGAGTACCGATATGGATCGGGACGCTGCGCCGTCCAATGCCGTAGCGAGCCGCCGGCGCGCATACTTCAACGCCCTGTACCGCCAAACCGTGCTTGCCGGCCAGGAACTCGAGCAGGGCACCGGTAGCACAGCCAATATCGAGGACCCGTACCGGCTGCGGCAGATCAGGAATCCACCGCTCGTAGGCCACATCGCGTAAGCCGAGCAACATCAGGTTCAGAAACGCGACGTCGTTTTCGCGCTCATAATCGAAATACTTCTGATCGTAGCGCTGCCGTACATCTTCGGCCAGCGGCTGCGGGTTCTGACAAAGATGGCAGCAGCTACGACAGCGAACGAACTGAAACTCGCCGCAGTCCCAATGCGGGACAAACTCGTCGTTGCCGCACACCGGACAGGGAATGCGCCGCATGCGCTCGCCTGCCGCCGGTCGCTTCGAGAACGTCTTCAACGCCCGGCCCCTACCCTCGCTTGGGCCGGAGCAACTGGGGGTTCCGGTGCCCGCCGGGCGTCGGATGCGTCCGAGACGCCTGAGACGCCCGATAGGCCTAATGCATCCGGTTCGTCCGGTGTTGTCTCAGTTTCCGCCGCCTGCACCGAGAACTCGCGGGTCGTGCTGTTCCCATGGTGATCTTCGACCGTCACCCGGTAGACCCGCGGCTCGGTATCGACCTCCAGCTCCCCGATCGCATACTGAAACGGTCCGACCATCAGCCGGTACGCCCGCTCACCGTTCAGATGCTGCACCCCACCACGCACTGTTTCGAGCTCTAACTCCACGACACTGCGTTCAGCGTCACCGGTCTCCAGTATGAAGCGGTACGGTGCGAGCCGCGGAGCCCCCGGCCCCGGCGCAACGATGTCCCAGGCCTCAACCACCAGCTGATAGCGTCCGGTCGGCAATTGCTCAGGCTCCGTATCAACCGGAACGAGCTGCCCGCCAACCTGCAGGGAGAGTTCCTGCACCACCGGAGCCGTGGTGTCACCGTACCGCGGAAGCAGCAGCGCGGGATTCACCCGCACGCCGCGTTCCATGTCGAGAATCTCAAGCCGTAGCGCGTTCGCTTCCCGGACATACCCACTGCTGCCGGGCGGGCCGAGTGTGACGTCACCGGGAATAGCGGGCTCAAGTGCCGTCACGATCTGGGGATCCAGATGTGTGTACACCGACCGGAACCCCCGCTCGTGATCGATGGCGACCATGCTGCCGAGCGGGGCCTGAATACCACGTAGGCCGTCATAGCCGGTACTTCTAAACACGAGCTCACCTTGGTGTATAGGAGTGGGCTTATGCCCACCTGTCAACTGTGCGCCCGGGAAAGCGTATCCATCCTTGTAGACACCGAAATTGCGGAGCAAATCAAACTCCGCAATCGGCCACTCCCAGGCACGCAAAAAAGCAGGAGTCAGTACGAGCAACGCGATGATGCTACAAGCGATTGCAGTACCGGATCTTAGCCGGCTTCCAGCGCGATGCACAGCAGCACCCCTCCTGTTCCGACGACGAAACAGCCATCGCCTGGTGCAACGAAGGCATCTACCTCCCCAAGCTCATGCTCGAGGACGAGATCCCAGTTGGGAGCAAAGACTGCGAGCCGGCGGCCGTCGTTGTCCTCCGTTACGAAAGCGTTTGAACCCAGAGGACCACCGAATGCAAGCGAGACGACCTCTCCCCGGAGGTCAAGCTCGAACCCCTCAAAGGTCCCCGCCGAAAGCTGTGCGAGGGTTCTGCCGTGCTCGTAGATCAACGCCCGTCCGTCCGAGGAGAACCGAACCAACGCCGGTTCGCGCCGGTATCGTTCAAGGCTGCGCGAATGCAGCAAGCTCGTCTCTCCTCCCTCTTCGTCGGCTTCAAAGCGATAAATGCGAAGTCTTTGGGGCCCGAGTCCACTCAACACCGCGAGAGTTTGTCCGCAGGGGCCCAGCGCCACGCCGTAAACCACCGCAATCTCCGAATGCGCGTCCGGGCCTATGCCGTGCAACTCGCCCGTGGGCTCAATGTACACCACGCTGCCGTCGAGAAGCCCGGCGACCACGCTTCCCGCGGCGCTGTCGAGATCCGTGATCGGCGCCGAAAACCGAGTACGCCACAGCTCCTCGCCATCAAGGTCAAAGGCTTTCAGCTTATCCTGAGACGGGCCGACAACGTATACCTGCTGCGCTCCCGCAACCGGGTAGCCGCTCGCCTCCAAATCGGCGATCCGGGCCCCGCCGGGCGCATGAACCGCCAACTGCTCCGGCGTGCTCTCAAAATTGAGATAGTACCTCTCTGAGTACGCCACGTCATGCAGCACGGGCTCGAGGTGGACGATTTTACCTTCGCCGTCCAGGTATCCGAACAACTCGCCGCTTCGAAAAGGAGTCAGCGGCAGCACTGGGGCGATCGCGCCGGCGCGCATACCCTGCTCATCGAGGACCGGAGGCGTCAGGACCCATTCGGAGGGAGGTGCGATTTCACGGGCGAAGCTCACCGAGCGGACGGGCTCCAGCCCAAGCCGGTTCGGAACGAGAATCAGGTAGAGCAACGCGATACAGGCGAAAAACAGTAATCGTTTGATGACATTCATTGGGGACTGCACCGGCTCCTGTTCCTTTAGGCGCTTGCCGGGCGCCTGCGCCGTTGAGCACTTGCGGCGCCGCACCACCCGGCGGTATCCTATCGGAGCCCCTATAGGCTGTCAACGCGACTCGCCGGCGGGCAGGGACACTCGGCACCTCGAAGCCGTAGCCATAAGCAGCGAAGAAAGAAGGAGATTCCATGACTAAGGAGACGCTTCTCCAGATGGCCCGCAACGCAGCCGCATTCGCCTACGCGCCGTATTCCGAGTTCCGGGTGGGCGCTGCGCTGTTGTGCGAGGACGGAACGGTCGTGACCGGGGCCAATGTTGAGAACCGGTCATACGGTCTAACGATCTGTGCGGAACGGTCGGCCGTCGTGGCCGCGATCTCGGCGGGACACACGGTGTTTCAGGCCCTCGCAATCTCGACGCCGGATGCAACCGGGCCGGTGGGCCCGTGCGGCGCCTGCCGGCAGGTCCTGAGCGAGTTCGCGCCTCCGGAGCTGCCGGTTTACTGCGAGGACGCCGGGCGACCGGGCGAATCGGCCATCGACACCACTGTCGGGCATCTGCTGCCGTTCGACTCGCTCCACGACCTCGGACGCGATGCACACTGACCGTAACAGTTTGGGTGAAGAGGACGATACGGTTACCGACGGCCCGGCTGCGCCTTGCCCTGCTGCCGGGCCTTCGTTTCCGCGGCCTTGGCTCCGGCCTCGGCGCGCTGTTCGTCTGAGTTCATCTTTGCCTTCCAGACCTCGAGCTTCTTCTTGACCTGCTCGGCATCATCGTTCTCGCCGAGCCAAGCGTGGATGCGCCGCAGCGTCGCAAGGAAGGCGATCGCGTGCTTGAAGTCATCGATTCGTCCGGTCGACAGCTCATAGCGTTCGCGATAGCGATCGGCAGCTTTGCCAAGCCGCGCTTTGCACAGCGCGACCAGCGCGACACGCGACTCGTAGCCGGGCGAACGCGGATCGAGACCTTCGACAACGTGACGAAGGTCGATCAGGTTCTTCACCACCGTTGCATAACGTCCCTCGAGCTCGACAAACGACCATTTCCATTTGGAGTTCTCACCGAACGAGTCCTGAACCAGCTGTATGGTGAACCCAAGTTTGCGGGCAAGATAGCAGCGCCGCTCGTCCTTATACTGCCCGATTAGCTCGAGCCGATCCTCATACTCGGAGAACGGCACATCGAGATAATTGGTCACGACATCTTCGAGATATATTATCGCTTGATAGCAACTCTTGCGCGCGTCGTTGAGAAAGCCTTCGTTGCGGGTGTTGAGTAGCGCGAGCGACACTCGGTTAAGCAACAGGTAGTAGGAGGCAAGATTCAGCCGATCTTCGGCAAGCGTTATCCACTTGTGAACGTTTCCGCGTTGATCATCATCGGCAAGCGTCTTGAGAATGCTCTTCTCGCGTTCGACAATTGCTTCGGCGGTCTTCTTATACTCTTTGACCTTCTCAGCATAGCGCTGTTTTGCTTCCGGGCTGATCTTCGCCATCACAGCGCTCCCTCGAACAGCGCTCCCGCGTGCTGCACCCCCGCGAGCGACACGCCCTCACGAGACCGGCAGACACGCCGGCCGGCCGGCTCATCCGCCGGACCGCTCACCGTAACGCAGCAACAGGTCCTCGGCATGCGAAAGCGATACCTCAGCCTCACGATCTCCGGCAAGCATTCGTGCGATCTCCTGTTTGCGCTCTTCGCCACTGATCTCCCCTATTCGCGTTACGGTTCGTTCTCCTTCAACACGTTTTTCAACGCGTATATGATTATCGGCACGAGCGGCTATTGTTGCAAGATGTGTGATACACAACACTTGTTTCAGCCGTGCCAGCGCCTGCAGATGCTCACCAACCGCTACGGCCACCTCTCCGCCGATACCCGCGTCGACCTCGTCGAACACCAGGCAGCTGATCGAGTCGTTGCCGGCAAGTATCGTCTTGATCGCGAGCATCACGCGCGAAATTTCGCCGCCGCTCGCGATGTTGCGCAGCGGCTTCAGCGGTTCGCCGGTGTTCGGTGCTATCATGAAAGCGACGCTGTCGATCCCGGTGGGCCCGCACACCGGCTTCCCGTCCGCCGACTGACGGCGGGTCAGCCGGACCTCGAACTGAGCGTTCTTCATTCCAAGCGTCTGCAGTACAGTCAGGATTTCGCCCGACAGGCGCTCAGCGGCCGCTCCCCGCTGCGCCGAAACCTCCTGTGCCAGGGCGCGCACCTGCTTCTCATGCTCGGCGATCTCCGCGGCCAGCGAGGCCTTCTCGCTGTCAAAGTTCTCGAGCAACGCGAGCTTCTCGCGCGCGTCGTCAGCGTAGCGCAGTACTGCTTCAATCGTCGCACCGTACTTTTTCTCCAGGCGATGAATCAACGCCAGGCGGTCTTCACACGCCTCCAGGCGCTCCGGCGTAAACTCTATCTTCTGGTGATGCCCGCGCACCTCCCCAGCGAGATCCTCAAGGTCATAGAACAACGAGTCCAGACGCTGGGAGGCCTCCGCGAGCGAGCTGTCGATCTCGGCTGCCGCCGCCAGGCTTGCGCGCGCCTCACGGGCGCCCAACAGGGCGCCGCCGCCCCCCTCCGCCAACCGGTTATAGGTCTGCTCCAGATGAGCGAAGAGCTTTTCGTGCTGCGAGAGTATGCGCCGTTCCTGCTCGAGCTCTTCCTCTTCTCCCGACCGGAGCTCCGCCGCTTCAATCTCCTGCACCGCAAACGCCAACAGCTCGCGCTCGCGCTCGCGATTCTGCTCTGCGGCAACCAGCTCTTCATGCCGTCTCTTCGCCGCAGTCATATCCTGAAAGCGCCGTTGCAGCTCGAGCACCTGTTCCTCGATACCTGCGTAGCGATCCAGCAGCCGGCGGTGCTGATCCTCGGAAAGAAGCGACTGATACTCGTGCTGACCATGCAAATCGAGCAGCATTCCACTCAGCTCGGCGAGCTCGGCACGAGTGGTGGGGGTAGACTGAAGATAGATCGGGCCGCGCCCGGCGCGTTTGACGGTACGCCGTACCAGGATGCGGCCGTCCTCCGGTTCAATACCCCGCTCCCGCAGCCAGACCTCGGCCTCGGGATTGGCCTCCACGACAAAGACGCCCGAGACTACCGCTTCGTCCGCGCCGGTCCTGATCGCCTCGGTATCGGCTTTGCCGCCGTAGAGCAACGACAGCGCGCCGACGAGGATCGACTTACCGGCCCCGGTCTCACCGGTGAGCACATTGAAGCCGTCGACGAACTGCAGCTGAGCATGCTCGATTAACGCGTAATTGCGTACACTCAACTCCTCAAGCATCCGGTCCTCCCGACCAGTTGAGCTTTGAGCGCAGGACCTCGTAGAAGGTCCGTTTGTCCGAACGAATGATGCGCGCTTTCTCGTGAAAGCGCCGGACGCGCACCTCGTCACTCGGTTCCAGGGTAAACACCGTCTGCCCGTCGATCGTGAGAATTACACCGGTCCGCTGTTCGGTCTCGACCGAGATCGTTATGTGTTCCTCGCCATGGACCACGATCGGCCGGTGCGAGAGCGTGAAGGGACAGATCGGGTTGATGATCATCGCTTCCATCTCCGGATGCAGGATCGGCCCCCCGGCGGCAGCTGAGTACGCCGTGGAGCCGGTTGGAGTGGCGACGATGATACCATCGGCTCGGTAGGTCCCAAGTTTGTCTTCCAGGAGGCTCACCGAGAGCTTGACGACCTTGGAAATGCCCTGCGCCGCGACCACAGCATCGTTGAGCCCCAGAAACTCTGCGATGCGCGCGCCGGCACGGTAGACTTCCACCGCTAAAATCAAACGTGCTCCGGCGGCTAGCTGCCCGGCACGGTACTTCTCGAACGCACTCTGCCACTCGTCACGGGTGACCTCGGTGATGAACCCGAAATCGCCGAGATTGACCGCCAGGATCGGCACGCGGCGCGAGGAGAGGAATCGCGAGGCGAACAGTACCGTCCCATCGCCGCCAAGTGAGATCGCCAGATCGAAAGCGTCTGCCTCAGGAGCGGCGGTTTCGCCGCAGAACCCGAACACCACGACCGTAATGCCCTGCGCTTCAAAATACGCGCGCATCTCTCCCACGAGGACTTCAGCTTCCGGCTTCTGGTAGTTGGCCACAAGCAGAATGCGATTGATCTCGAGCGGCATCACCTCGTACTCCCTACCTAATATAAACGCGTGCGCCGGTGCGAAGCTTCGCTTAAGCGCCTAAAAGCTTCACGGCACCGTGGCAAGCACCTTGCCGATCTGCTGTATCTGCGCGTTGGTGAGCGTCGGATAAATTGGAAACAGCACACACCGCAGCAGCAGACCGCGCGCCGCCTTCACTGAGCCCTCGGCGGCCGGCTGCTCCCCATCCTCAAGCGCCACCGCAGTGTCGGAGAACGCCGTGCGCGTCGACACGCCGTGCTTGCGCGCGTACTCGACCACGCTGCGCATGTCGGTGTCAAGAACCACCGGGAGCGTATATGCCACAGCCAGGCCCGGACCGGGATACGGCAGCGTACGATGAGTGTGCAGAGCACGGATGTAATACTCGCGGATCTCGTGCCGTCGGCCAAGCAGCTCGCTCAGCTTACGCAGCTGCGTAAGACCCAGGGAAGCGTTCATGTCCGGGAGCAACTGTTCGTCAGCCAGGTGTTCAGCATTTTTCCGCAGACCCCGATGTTGGCTGCGTCCGCCGGCCAGCACCAGGGTGCCGCCCCCGGCCGTTATCACCTTGTCGGGCTCCAGCGAGACGACAGTGAACTCCGCCCGGCCACCGTCCTCCGGCTCGGCCCCGACTGCCTCGCCTGCATCTTCGATAACCGGGATCCCTAGGCCCGCAAAGCCGTCCAGCGGCTGACGCTGGCCGAACACATGCCGCACCGCCAGCGCGTCTAACGGGGTTGCCGCATGCTGCTCGGCAACCCGCTCCGGGGTGAGTAGGGCCGTGTCGGGATCAACATCGATCAACACCGGCTTCAGCCCGCGCAGGAGCGCCACCCGGCGGTACGCCTGCGGGATAAGCGCCGACATGCCCACAACGCTCCCCGGTTGCAGATCCAGCGCCGCAAAGGCAAGATCGATAGCACGCGGGTACTCACGCACCGCCAATCCTCCGGAACGCCCCATGGCGGCAGAGGCAAGCGAAACCAGCTCCCGGGCCTCGTTCCCGTGCTCGAGGCTGTCCGACACCATGCAGCTGAGCACTGCATTCATCTCCGCGCGCCTTATCGAGGGTTTGCTGAACGGTATCATAAGATCAAAGCCTCAACGCCGCATGCCTTCAAGCTGTTGCAGCTCGCGGGAGCTAAAGAGGCGCTGAATATCCAGGATGACGAGGTAGCCCTCCTCGCGGTTGACTACACCCTGAATGTACTCCGCACCGATACCCGCGATCATCTGCGGCGGCGCCTGAACCTCGGACCGGCTGATCGTCACGACGCGCGAGACCTTGTCGATGATCACCGCCAGGTGCACGCCCTCTACGGCAATGATCACAAACCCGCTGAGTAGCTGCTCCTCCTCGGTGAGCTCAGCGCGCTTGAGGTGGAACCGTCGATGCAGGTTGATTACCGGGATGATCTCACCGCGCAGGTTGAAGATTCCCTCAACATAGTCCGGAGCGTTCGGGATAGGCCGTACTTCCTCCACCTGGACGATTCCTTCCACCTGCATGATATCGATGCCGTACTGCTCGCCACCGAGCTGAAAGGTAACCAATTGGAGTTTCTCTGCAGTTTCAGCCATCGGTCCTCCGT
>PUPD01000034.1 GCA_003552985.1 Spirochaetaceae bacterium | reverse complement strand
GCCAGGGTGCGCGGGTCTCGGTAGAGCAGCGTATGAGCACGCTCGGCGCGAACCTGCTCATCGTCTATTCGGGAGAACCGCGCGGGACCTCCCTCGTACGCCCGCGCACAACCAACATTCGACCGACCCTGACCGGAGAAGATCTTGCCCTCATCACCTCGCTTGGTGAAGAGCTTGTCGTATCCACCGCACCTGAATCAGCGCTGAGCGGTCAGTTGAAGTTCCGCACCCGCAACACGGCAGCTACGGTGATCGGAACTGATCCGCACTACCCGGAGATACGCAATTTTCACCCTACCTACGGGTCGTTCTTCACATCGGCCGATATGGAGCAGCGGCGAAACGTGGTGGTCCTGGGGATACAGACCTACCGAGACCTCTTTCCGGACGGCGCCGATCCCCTCGGCGAGAGCGTGCGGATCAACGGGTTCCCGTTTCGGGTAATCGGAATCATGGAAGAAAAAGGCTCACCTTCGCAGGACGCCTCAGCAATCATTCCATTCAGTACATACCGCAGGTCACTCTCGGGCGAAGATCGTTACGCGATGATCAACGTCCAGGCTACCTCCCCCGAGGTCATGTATGAGCTGCAGGACAGGATTGAACAGGAGTTACTCAGCCTGCGAGGGTTGCCTTCTATGGAGCTTGCGGACTTCTACGTCGCCAACCAGATGGACCTGATCGGCACCGTGACCGAGGTGGCCGACACATTTACGCTGTTGCTTGGTGGTATTGCGGCTATCAGTCTGCTGGTCGGAGGAATCGGCATCATGAACATCATGCTGGTCTCGGTTGCCGAGCGGACGAGTGAAATCGGGATACGAATGGCGTTGGGGGCTAAGTCCTCGCACTTGATGACACAGTTTCTGACTGAAGCAGTGATTCTTTCAGCCGGAGGCGGGATTATCGGGGTGGGCCTCGGGTATGCGCTTGCGTGGGGCGTTCAGCAGTTCGGGGGGTTGCTCACACTGGTGACACCTGAAGCGGTTGCTGTCGCGTTCTCGTTTGCAGCGTTCACGGGCTTGTTCTTCGGCGTCTACCCGGCCTACCGGGCTTCACGGCTGGACCCAATCGAAGCGCTCCGGCACGAATAGAGACGAATGGAGGAGTAAACATGACTGTTCACACCGAGACAACCGACCACCGCGTTCGGCCACTGATATCCGGCTCACGGTTCGTACACTACCTCATGCTCATCATTCTGCTGAGCTCCGGTTCTGTAGCTTCGGTCACGGCTCAACAAGCGAGCCAGGCCGAGCAGATGCGCGAGCTGCGCGAGGAGTTAGCGGTGATCACCGACCTTGGCCTGCTCCTCGGCTTCATCCTCAGAATGGACCAGGAGGAGCCCGATTTGGCCTTACGCTCTTCGCAGGTGAGTCAACTGCGCTCGATCACCGACGAGATCGCAGCCACCGAGCGCCTGGAACCACAGACAGCGCGGAAGATGCTCGACACCATCGAAGAAGAGGTGCTGACTCCCGAGCAGTTGCTGCACACCGACAAGCTCTTCATCACCCGAGAAGAAACCCGGGTGCCGGGCTCAGGATCGTCCGGGGGGTCTACGGTATCTCCGGCGCAAGACGACGGCAGTTCCGCCGGTGGGTCGGCCGCCGCATATGCTGCCGGCGAACCGTATAATCCACTCACGGACCACTCCCGACAGGTCGGCGAAACGTTCCGGAAGCTGAGGGAGCGCCTGCAAGACTGATCTCCGGCGCTTGTATCCCGGGCTCGTGTGGTCACTACCTTCATACTCCACACCTCGGTACCCCACACCGCGCGACCTGCCTCAGGAGTTGAACCTGGAAACGTCCTCTGACCGGCACTCCTAACGTTGCAGGCAGCACCGGTCACTGCTATGATGCACCAAGGCTGCGGTAGTTTTGTGCCGCTGTCCCGCTGGTGATCCGTCGGAGACCCACGGAACAGCACACGGCAATTCGGGTCACCGGCAAGTCATCGTGCACCGCGCCAAAAGGGGGGAGAGGCATATGGGAAGATTGGCGAGTCCTAAACGCGTCTTGCTTGTCGTAATCTGTATCACGGTAGTAATGGCCGGCCCGCTGGCGGCGCAGGATCTGGTCATTCTGCATACCAACGACATTCACGGGCGCATCGAGACCGACCTGGAGACAAGCGAGCCGCGGCTCGGGATGCCGCTGATCGCTGCGATCATCGAAGACTACCGCGACCGCTACGACAACGTGCTTGTGCTGGATGCGGGGGACACTATCCACGGGCGCCCGATCACCAATCGCCTGGAGGGCCGAAGCACCGTCGAGACCATGAATGTTGCGGGTTACGACCTGATGGTGCCGGGAAATCACGATTTCAACTTCGGGTACGAGCGTCTGTTGGAGCTCGAAGACAAGATGGAGTTCGACCTCATCGCCGCCAACGTATACAAAGACGGCGAGCTCTTGTTCAAGCCGTACGTGATCAAGGAGGCCGGTGATTTCCGGGTCGGTTTCTTCGGCCTCGCCACCCCGGACACCTACAGTACCACCCATCCTAATAACATCGTCGGTATCGAATTCGGTGATATGGTAGAGGCCGCCGAGACGTATGTGGGAGTCCTTCGGGACGAGGGAGTAGACCTGATAGTAGCGCTTGGCCACGTAGGTTTCGGACGGAACTATCCCTCCACCGCAGTTGTTGAACAAGTCGAGGGCATCGATCTGTTCGTAGACGGCCATAGTCACGACCGCCTGCCTCAAGGTGAACGGCACCATGGGACTCTGTTCGTTCAGGCCTACGAGTACTCGAAGGACATCGGCGTGGTCTACATCGATCTTCAGGGTGACGAGCCCGAGTTCGATGCGCGCTTGATCTCGGCCGCCGACGCCGGGGAGATCCCGCCGCACGAGGATATACACGCGATGCTTAAGGAATTCCGAGAGGAAGTCCGCGCCCTGATGCTGGGGCTGTAGGCTTCGAGCCGCGCCGTCCTTAGCTGCGGCCCGAAAGAAACGGTAACCTTACAGGAGGAGTCGAATGAAGAAACGATTTGAACGGGTGATGTTTGCCGCGGTAACGGCCACATTGCTGCTGGCTGGAGTCTTTCAGGCGCATGCTCTCGACACCGTGATCGGCGAGGCGGGACTGTTTCTCAACGGAGAACGGCAACACGTGCGCTCGCAGGAGACCAATCTCGGCAACTTGGTGACCGACGTCATCCGGGAATACACCGGCGCCGACGTGGCCATCTACAACGGGGGAGGCATCCGCGACTCAGCCTCTATGGGCGAGATTACGCTCGAGAACGCGATGGAGATCCTCGCGTTTGAGAACAACGTCGTCACCCTCGAGATGACAGGCAGTGCGATTATTGAGACACTCGAGCGCGGCGTGTCTTCCTATCCCGAAACTTCCGGAGCCTTTTTGCAAGTCAGCGGACTACGGTTCTACTTCAACCCGCACCGATCGCCGGGCGATAGGGTGGAACGCGTGTACGTGGGAGGCTCGGAACTTGACCCTTACGGCACCTACACCCTGGCGACCAACGATTTCCTCGCTGCCGGCGGTGACGACTACCCCACGCTCGAGGCGGCGACACAGATCGACCAGCACGAGATGATCGACACCCGGATGTTCATCGAGTACATACAGAACAACAGCCCGCTATTCCCGACGGTGGAAGGACGTATCGTAGTCATACGGTAAAACCGCCCCAAAACAGGGCGCCAACAGATAGGGTAGCCTCATTCGCACGCCGGCATGTGTTGCTCGTCCCGGCATCGAACCCGGTTCCGGCAACACAACCGGCTGTATGGATTGGCCGCAAGAACTAAACAGGCTCGCTTTCGGTGCGTGCGGCCACCTCAAATCAGGAGAGCTCGCTCTCCCGGTCCGCCTGCGTGTTTCGCAGCGCTTCGTAGAGATAGAACACGTGCGCGACCCAGGCGAGCACGATGCCGACCACGATTATGCTTGTCCCGGCGCCGAGAAGCCCTTCGCTTCCGGTAACGGCCGCGAGCAGCATCATAATCAGCGCGACGAAATAGCAAAAGACCTTGACCCGGCCCATTATACTCGGGTCCGGGACGCCGACTTTCCCGCCGTACAGGTACCCAGCCACATAAAGCAGGTAGACCAGATCCGGCAGGATCATGTGTACGATGAGCGGCAGACCGATCAGGCCGTGAACGTACAGATAGTACAACACCCCTACAGCAAGGACTTTGTCGGCCAACGGATCGACAAACTTCCCAAACAGCGTCACTTGATCCCGCTTTCGGGCGAGCACTCCGTCCGCCGCGTCTCCAATTGCGCCCACCGCCACGATCGCCAGGGCGGTTGAGGCCGTAATCAGCTGGGGCAGGAACAGAAAAGCCGAAAGCGCAAAACGCGCCACCGTGATGTGATTCGGCCTTATTGCGAAAGGCAGAAAGCGCAAAACACGGATCAGCGCATCGTCACGTACCTGAGTTTCAGACAGCGTCAAGGCCTTGAGGCGCACCCGCAAAGTCCGGAGCATGCCGCATCTTCCGACGCCTGCACCCGGCTGTCAAGGGATCTCACCGTGCCGGGCGTATGGTTACCGATACGAACGCTCCAGGGGGCTATCGCACGGCGGCCATCAGGCGAATATGCGGGCCAGATAAGGGTTCAGAAACACGCCCGCAGGGTCCAGTCTGCGACGTAATGTGACGAAATCACCCCAGCGGGGCCACAACGGGACCAGCTCTCGTGCACCGGCCTTGAAGCGCTTCGCCCAGTGCGGGCGTCCACCGTAGTTGAGAAAGAGATCTTCAACCAGGTCGAACGCCCGGTAAGACTCGGCGTGTTCGGGATTGCGAGTGACACACCCCACGGTAACGGTATTTTGTCCGTAAGCGCTGCTCAGCCATGTGCCGTCGGCCTGAAGAAAGCGGATATCCATCGGGATATGCGCGTAGGCGTTGTTGTCGGTACGTTCCAGACCTGTCAGCAGATCGTCGAAGAGCGCATCGAACCGATCCTGCGCGACCGTCCACTCGGCCAGCTCCAGCGTAGAGGCGCGGGACTTGGTGACCGTCGCCCCGTAAAGTGTACCCTTCGTCACTATGCGCCCCGAGAAAAAAAGCCGGCGCAGGATACGATTGGCTATACGCGTAAAGCGCGGATGAGCCACAGTACGCTCATACAACGCGCGTGACACCTCGCGTCGGTACTTGTGGCGGCGCGGCGCGGGCTCTTCCTGTACCGGTTCGTCAGGGTCAATTTGGTCACCGAGAATCACCCATGCGTATCCGGTGTGTGGGAGATAGATGATCCGTACGAAATCATGCCGCGCGAGCCATTCACGATAACTGCGGCGCCACACCTCGTCGGGAATCGCCCGCTCTTCCACGCGCAGGTAGTACAACGGATGACATTGGAAGGTAACCGTTGAGATAACCCCGAGGAGTCCCAGCGAGCACCGAACCGCGGGCATTTCCGGATCATCGGCAGTTATCTCGTGAACTGACCCGTCAGGCAGGATCAGGCGGCAGGCGACCATGTACTCGGCAAGCGGATGGGCATCACCGGCAGTTCCGTGCGTACCCGTGGCAATGGCACCGGCGACCGTGACGCTGTCGATATCCGGCAGGCAGGGCAGGCACCAACCACGTGGCTCGATCTCGCGCATCAGCTGCTGCACTGTGGTTCCGGCTCGGACGGTTATCTGCATCCGGTCTTCGGCGACTGACACCACCCCGCGGTAGGTCGTGCTGTCGATCAACACGCCGGTTCCAGCGGCAATATCGGCAGACGACTGGCGGTTACCGAAGGCCCGTACCCCGGTGAGAGACGCTTCGTCTGCGTTCCCAACTCCACCGGACGCAGCCGGCTCAATCCTCCGGACGGTATCACATAGCTCTTCCTCGGCCTCTGGGCGAACCAATTGCGCATATGAGTGCTGTATATTCCGGTTCCAGCTGACCCACGTCCCACCTATACGGGAACCCGAGCCGCTGCAGCGGGCCGTATGCTTTGGCTGTGTCATGTAGGGGAATAACCTATCAGACTGTAGCGAAAACGAATAGACCCCTGCCCTGCAGTTCTCCGTCCTCGTCCGGCTTTACACACGGCGTACCAGCGCCCCATTTGGCATTGTGAGATAGCTTGCCGAGTTTCACACAAACCCATACCAGGAGACAACAACGATGAAGATTGCCGTTACCGGGCGCCCTGAGTCGGGCAAGACCACTTTGTGTTTGACGCTCTTTGAGCAGGTGTCCGGTACCGTGGGAGGAATAGTCACCCGTGAGCTACGCAACCAGACCGGGGCGCGAACCGGCTTTGAGCTGGAAGACGTGCGTTCCGGTGAGCGCGACATCCTCGCCTCGACCGGCCGCGCCGGCGGACCAGAGGTGGCGCGCCCGCCGGTGACGCGCCCGCGCGTGGCACGCCCGCGGGTTAGGCCGCTATCGAGTGGAGCTGAGCTCAATGGAACGCATAGCGACTCGGGCGATCGAGGAAGCGCTTTCGCACTGTGACTGGATCGTAATCGACGAGGCTGGTCCAATGGAACTCAAATCAGAACGCTTCATCGAGCTGGTTCGGCAGGTATTGTCTTCTCCCAAGCCGGCACTTCTGACATTTCAACAGAAAACACGGCACCCGGTGGTAGAGTCAGTTCGCGCACAGTGCATTGTTCGGACTCTTGCGCCGGCGACTCGCGACAGCGTCTGCGGTGAGATTAACGAACTCCTCAGTACAGCCGTCTCGCCTGACCTACTCCATCGCGAGCTTTGTGGTAAAGCGCTGGTTGCGGCGACAGAGGACGACTTACGAATCCTCGGAAGGATTGAAGAGGTCCGTGATCCGGATACCTCAGGCCTTCGCGAGCTTATGCAGAGTAGCGCTGGAAGGAGAGTTCTCGCCACGTTCGATCAGACTAATCGCATTCACTAATAGCCCGCACCGGTCCGCCAATGGTCAGAGCGCTAAGCTCTGTTGCTCACGCAGTTTCCGGATTCGCGGGCCAGGATTGGGACATTATCGTGATTCACTGGTACCTCTGCACGTCGCAAGAAGTGATCGCTATCCACCAGCACCACACCATTATAGTGGACACTTGTCAATTGTAATATTATGCACGGGTACCGCATTGCGGCGCCATAGCTTGGGGCTCGCCGAGAAACGATCGACTACCTGACATTCGTTCCCGACGGCGAACCCACACTGGATTTACATCTCGGTAGAACCCTCCGCGACTTGACCCCATTAGGCATTCGGACGGGAGTGATAACCAATGATCACGTGATGGAATGCATTCGACGCTTCGAAAGCGAGTACTACAGTAGGATCTGCACCGAGACGATGCTGATGCGGAGAATGAGCCCCGGTGGCGCAGTGTTCAAGAGACCGCCGAATTCATCGCGACGTTGCACCCCTGCACCTCTTTTGTGACACTACCCAGCCACCCACCGGCTCGGCCATGGGTAATGGCCACTTCGGCGTCGAGCGTAGAAACTGCAATAGCGACAGCGACCTAGTACTCGCCGCGGCTGCGCTGCCAATTCTACGAGGAGTTACCCACAGGAGTCACCAATTTTACCGCGCTAATCTCAGCCGGACTTGAACGTAGTCTTCACGCGAAGACAGTGGTGCGAAGCTTGTTGCTCGGTTAGCTGAAACTCATTGCTTTCCAACGATTAGCCGCGTCCGACCATTCGCCGGGCGGTAAACGCCCCTGCGGTAGGTCCAATCTCTGCCGGCACAACCAATCACGCCGCTCGCCCGCAACAAGCTTCGCACCACTACATAACGCTAAGGCGACCGGTGTCATTTCGATTGAAGCGGTCCTATTCGCTTCGTAATATGACTACCGACAACACTGCTCTCCCATCGACACCATTTCGACCGGCACCACCACGACCACCGCTAGTAGTTGTCGAAGCTCGCCCCGGCTCACCCATACCGACTTCGCCACCGCCGTCCTGTCCAGAACTACCGGGACCAGCAGAACCGGAAAAACCACGACCACCAAAACCACCAGATCCACCTCCGCGACCGTTTGCTACCGTCATTCCGTTGATCTTGGTATCGCCACCTCTATCGCCGGTATCACCCCTCGTGCCACGGCCCGAAGGATTATTCAAGGAAAGTCTGCCACCACGGCCACCACTTCCACCGCTTCCTCCCCTTCCAACTTCAACAGTATAGATTTCACCAGGCGAGAAGCTATAAGTGCTAACAGAGACCGCCGGGTTATATCCACCACCATCGCCGCCTTTACCACCTGGGAAACCAACGCCACCTCCGCCTCCGCCTCCACCTCCGCCGGCTCCACCTCTGATATCGATCTCAATGACATCAACAATTTCAACTGCACTCGATAAATCAAAAGTGTAGGTGCCCGCGCTGGTAGCGGCTAATTCAACTGTCTCCTCAATCAGTGATGGCTCCGAGCCGTTGTCGTCACGCTCGTCGTCGGGCGATAGCTCCGAGCTGCCATTGTCATTATCGTCGTCGCTGCTGAAGAAATTTTCACAGCCTGCCGGCACACCCATCAACAAAATCGCAGCGACCCCAAGCGCCAAATAACGCACAGTTCGTCTGATCAAAACGCCCTCACTATTATTAACGTTATTGAGCAAATTGAACCATAGAATCAGAGAGGCGTCAACTTTCCGAACCTAATTTGCGATACCTTCTTGACCGCCGGAATGAAGAAATGAGGTGCCGTTGAAGCGAATCTACAGACTTACCAGCGGATCTCGATTTTAATTGAGCATTGTTTCCTTCTTACCCCGGCGCATCACTTCGGCGAGTCGGTCGGCCTGGAGGCAAAAGGTCTCAAACCGCGCGTCCATAATCTGGGAGAACGGGCTGCCGTCGCTTTCGACGCTGAGGAAGGGCAGCACATCGAGCTTCTCCCGATACGCATCCAGATTGACGTCTTCACCCGCGTTTCGGGCGGCTCTCTCCTTGCCGGCGATACTCATCTCCGGCGTGGCTACCGCTTCGGTCATCCTTGAGTTCATGCAGCCGAACGGTCCGATGTTGATCACCCCGCAATACTTATCGATAAAGCGGCTCAGAGCCGCCCCCGAAGAGAGCCCCGGCTCTCCGGTGAGCTCCAGGGGAAAGAAGTGCGTTGAGTGCTTCATGTATTTTTCAATTTCAATCAGCTCATATTCATAGAGCCCGGTCTGCGCAAGAAGCTTCTTGATCTTCTTTTCGTGGTGGTTCTGGAGAACATCAGAGACGAGAGACTCGATTCGTCCGGCGAGGTTGGTCCTGGTCTCAAACATGTTGATCTTGCGGAGAAAGTCCACGTAGCGAGCCCACTCCGTAACCGGAGCGTCGAGCATCACAAAGCCCCTATCGGCAAGTTTATCAGGGATCCCCATGAGACTGAAATGGTCGCGGCGGACGAAGATCTCTCCGACAACACCCACATACTTGGCCTCCGAAATCGGCTGTCTGAGCTCGATCTCCGAGAGGACCTCGACACACTTGCGCAACTGCGGATAGAACCGCCTCGCTCCGCTGCCGTCGATCGCCGCGAGCAGGTGGGAGAACTCCCGGTTGAAGATCTCCATCCCTCGCTCTCTGTCCACGGCCAACGCCTTGATCGCAGCCCGGATGTCCTCCATCACATCAGCTGCGTAGAGGATCTTGAGCGCATCCAACCTGAAGCCGATCCCGAGCCCGTTGTACCCGCTGTCATTCTCCAGGGTGATGACGGCGACGTTTCTAAGGCGGTGCTTTTCAATGATTGTCTTGACCAGGATCTCATACTGCCCCACACGACAGCACCCCCCTGCCGAGACGAGAAATATCGCCACCTTCTCATCAGGATCTTCACGGTACTTGAGAT
>PUPD01000130.1 GCA_003552985.1 Spirochaetaceae bacterium | reverse complement strand
GAATGCGGCATATCCAGGATGACCTGATCGTTGGTGTAGGAGTGAATCGTGGTCATGAACCCGTTCTCGATTCCGAAGGTGTCGTGCAGCACCTTGGCGACCGGCGCCAAACAGTTGGTGGTGCAGGACGCGAGCGAGACGCACACGTCCTCGGGCCGCAATGCGTCTTCATTGACTCCGGGGACAATCATATTGTCGATCTCGTCTTTGGCCGGCACCGTGAGGATAACCTTCTTGGCCGGATACTTGCTGTTGGTGAGGTGATCACCGTAACCGCCTTTGGGGCTCTCTTTGCTGCGGAAGACGCCGGTGGACTCAACTACAAAGTCCGGCGCCTCACCCCACGGAATCTCCGCCGGGTTCTTTTCGGCCGAAACCCGATACTTCTTCCCGTCCACGATTAGGTGCTGATCGTCATACTCGACCTTGCCGGGGAAGCGGCCTTGTGTGGAGTCATACTTCAATAGATGAGCAAGGGTGGCATTATCTGTGAGGTCGTTGACACCAACGACATCAATTCCTTCCTGTAGGGCGATTTTGAATACATTGCGACCGATACGTCCAAACCCATTAATGGCTACCTTCATCGCGTCCTCCTGGTAATTCTTTGCTTGGTATTAGCCTACGCACCCTACGATACAAAGGATCGGGCGCCAGTGTCAATTATTCCGAGTAGTTATAAGTCGCTTTTTTCTTAATTGCTATCGATATTATTGTATCGAACGAATTCGGCGGTATAAGGGAGGGAACATCCGCACCGTTTCCGAGGCCGCCGTCAGGTCTTCCTGATGAACGACCGTGTCCCCCACGCTGATCGTATCGACGAAATCCTCGCGCCTGACTTCGCCCTCGGCGATGACATCGTCGATTGCCGTGATCCGGAAGGTGCCGACCTGATCGTCACGATCGAACAGATACCCCCCGTCCCCCGACCGGGGAATGACCGCGGCACGTCGGACAATCACGAGCTCATCATCCTCCTGCAGGCCATCCAGCCGCCCCAGACTGACGATGCCGCGTCCCGCATCACGCTCCACCAGGCGTCCAATCAGCGGCACCCGCTCCCCTATCCCTTCGGCCACCCGAGCAAGCGCCGAGCGCACACGGGCGGTTCCTTCGCGCTGGGAGTGAATGCTCGCGAGCTCAGACCCGGTCCGCGACAGATACAGCTCGGCGCGCACAGTGACCCGCCGCTCTTCTTCCACAAACCCCACAAGCGCAAAATACTGCGACCCGTCCTCGCGCGCCGTGCGGAAGGCCTCGGCGAACTCAGGCACGATCCGCGGACCGCCGGTGACGTTCACGCGCTCATACGCAAGCAGCTCGTCGCGAAGAGTCTGCGTAAGGCTAAGGTCGGATACCGGAAAGAGAAGCGAGTTCCGCTCCGGAATAGTGAACAGGCTCACCTGTATGCGGTCGCGCTCGAGCTCAAACTGAGCGATATCCCAACGAGAGGCGACACTGTCGCGCAGCAGCGCGCGGGAAACCTCAATGCGGTCGGTGATGTAATCGTCGTCAAAACCGAGATCGGACAGCACTTCGAGCTGTTGCAGGTAGGTGGCGCGATTACCGTGCGCGCGATGCATATCCGCGTATGCTACTCGCGCGTCGCGGTTGTACGGGTCAAGCCGAAGTCCGCGCCGATACGAGGCCAGCGCGCGGCGAAAGTAGTTCTGGTTTTCAAGACTGTCGGCACGCCGGAAATGGTACTCGGCATACGCGGCGCGGCGCTCGTCCTCGAGGTCAAGCTCTCGCAGCACCAGCTGCTCCAAGGCGTAGCGCACCGTTTCTGCTTCCGGGCCCGTCTCCAGCGCGGCCTCGAAAGCATCCAGCGCGTCTTCGGTCTCGTCCTTTTCTTGATGCGCCACCGCCTTGACATACCACGCCGCCGGGTTCTCCCGTCGCAACTCCAGCAGCTGTTCCATATACGCTATCGCTTCGTCGTAGCGCTCGCGGTGCAACGCCACCGACCCGAGCAACAGAAGCGCTTCGCGGTGCGCGGGGCGCAGGCTGAGCGTCGACTGCGCGTGCCGTGCCGACGACTCATAATCCCGCCGTCGGTAGTAGTATTGTGCCGCAAGCAGGTGAACACCGGGATGACGCCGATGATGCTCGAGTGCAAGCTGCAGGTAATCCTCAGCGGTTTTATGTTCTCCACGAGTCTCGTAAACCAGCGCCAGCGACAACAATGCCTGCCGCTCGTGCGGGTCCAGACGGACGACTTCACGGTAGCGCTCAAGCGCGCGGGCGGTTTCGCCCTGGGCGATCGCAAGCTCGGCGAGGCCGATTCGCCCCGCGACGTTGTTGGGGTCTATCTCAACCGCTTGTTCGAACAGGTCGCGCGCCTCCTCGATTGCCCCAAGCCCAAGATGCACCCGCCCGGCCAGGGCCAGCACGTCCGGGTTTCTTCGTCCCTGCCGCCGCGCACGCTCGCTGTAGCGCAGCGCTTCGTCGTACTCCTCCAACCGGTAATAGGCTTTTGTCATCCCGACAAGCGCATCCAGATAGTCGGGATTCTGGTCCAGCGCCCGTCGAAAGCGCTCCACCGCACTGAAGTAATCGCGATCCTCCAGCGCCTCGCGCCCGGCCGAGTAATCGTTGCGCGGACTGGACATGAGGAGAGACGTCACCGCCGGCAACAGTATCACGGCGGCTACGATCGCCCTACGCCTCATTGGTCTTCTCCCGCCTGTTTGCCACGATCTTCACCGTGCGCAGTTTATGTCCGTCCATCTCCTGCACTATGAAATCCATAGCACGGTAGGCAACCTTTTCGTACTTAGCCGGTATCTTCCCGAACAGATCAAACACGAAGCCGCCGAGCGTATCGAACTTCTCTTCCGGAATCTCGAGGCCCAACTCCTGATTGAGCTGTTCGATATCAACCCGTGCGTCGCACAGATACACGCTCTCGCCGATCTCGAGAATATCCTCACGTTCGTTATCGAACTCATCCTGGATATCGCCCACGATCTCCTCGAGAATATCTTCGAGGCAGACAATTCCCGAGACGCCGCCGTATTCGTCGACCGCGACCGCTATATGGACATGGCGCTTCTTCATCTCTCGCAGCAATGAATCAAGGCGCTTGCTCTCGGGAACAAAGAACGGGCGGCGAATGATCTTCTCGATATTAAGCTCTTCCTGGGTCACCAGAAACTGCAGCAGATCCTTGGCGTACAGGATACCGATGACATTGTCAATGGTTTCCTTGAAAACCGGATAGCGTGAGTACCCGTAGTCGGTGAACTTCTGAATGATCTCATGCAGATCGCTGTTGGACGCGACAAACGAAACGTCGATCCGCGGGACCATGACCTCTTTTACCGTGGTGTTCGATAACTCCACGATGCCCCGGATCATGTCGCGCTTCTCCACCGTCAGCGCGAACTCGCCCCCGTTCTCTTTGAGCTCTTCCTTGGTAAACAGCTTCCGAAGGAAACTCAGATCTTTCACAATCGATGCTCCTCCGCCAGCGCTCGCAAAACGGTTTCCTGCAATTGTAACATCGGTTGCTCCGGTGAGCTATCCGGGTGCGTGTGCCCGGCGAGATGAAGGATTCCATGGACCAGGACGCGCTTCAGCTCATGCTCGAAACTCTCGCCGAACTCTTCCGCGTTCTCGGCGACCGCAGCCAACGAAACCACGATATCCCCTGCGGCCCACGGTCCGGCCCCAGGGGGAGCGGCATCGCCTTCCTGCTGGCCGAACGACAACACGTCGGTGGGTTCGTCCTTGCCGCGGTACTCTCGGTTCAAGCGCTGAATAACGGCGTTGTCGGTCAGAACGATGGAAAGCTCCCAGTTGTGGTACTCAAGGTGTTCGAGCACTGCGTACACAAACCCTTCGAGCTGCGCCACCCAACTCGGAGGCTCTATATCCTCGCAGGTAATATCAACCGAGCTCATGGGGCGTTCTGCTCTGCCTCGGATTCGTAGGCGGTCACGATCTTCTGCACCAGAGGGTTACGCTGTACATCGGCTGCCGAGAAGTAGGTGAACCGAATCTCCGGGATGGAACCGAGGACCTGCGCGGCATGCAGGAGGCCCGACTGCCGCCGTTTCGGCAGATCTATCTGCGTCACATCGCCGGTGATAACCGCCTGGGAGTTCTCGCCGATGCGCGTGAGGAACATCTTCATCTGTTCGCGGGTAGTGTTCTGCGCCTCGTCGAGAATGACGAAACAGTTGTTGAGACTCCGTCCGCGCATGTAAGCGAGCGGTGCAACCTCCAGCATGTTGCCTGACTCCAGCTTCTGAACCAGCTCGCCGGACACCAGATCCTCCATCGCATCGAACAACGGTTTCAGATACGGGTTGATCTTTTGCGTGAAGTCTCCCGGCAGAAACCCGAGACTCTCGCCGGCCTCGACGACCGGGCGCGTCAACACCAGTTTGCGTTTCTGTCGACCGAGCACTTCGCGCAAGGCGTAGGCCACCGCCAGGTAGGTTTTCCCGGTTCCTGCAGGCCCAATCCCGAACACCATGTCGTGCCGCTCCATCGCGTGGATATACTCGGCCTGCGTTATGGTACGCGGGAATACCGGTTTGCTCGAAACCGAAAGCTCAATAGCGGCCTGGCGCAGGAGATCGGTTTTGTGCTCTTCGCGATTGATCACAGCCGAATGGATGGCTCGGATGAGGTCGGGAACCGGTGTCTCGCCTCGCCGGACGTGAGCCTCAAGCTCCTCCACAAGTCGGACGAGGATCCGTTTGGTTTCCTCATCCCCGCTTTCCAGCAGAAGCTCGTTACCACGCGTGACGATGCGTGTACCGAGCAACTCCTCGATAATTGCGAGGTTGCGATCATGCACCCCGCAGACCTCACCCAACAATGACTGGCTTTCCAGAACTACTGTAGCGTTATGCGTCAACCGTTCTCCCCACTGATCTGATAAAAGTATAGAGCGCTCGATATTTCGTGGTCAAGTCTAGTTCTCAAACTGCCACTCGCCGTCGTCATAATCTACCGCGCCCCGAACCTCCGGGATCGGCCGCCATACCAGGAAGGCCGCGAACTCGCTCACCCATTCGTAGCGCCGCTCAGGCCCGACGCCGCGCAGCTCCGGCGAGCCTGAGTACCGCAAGGTCAACACCCAGTCGTCAAGATCCATGATTGCCTCCACCTGCAGTCGTTCCAGGTTAAAGAACGACGCTTCCCGGTCCTCACGGTCGAAAAAGTTGAACGACCGTGCAAGATCGGCAAACGGATTGCGCTGCTCCCGATCGGCACGCTCAGCGAGAGCCGGCACATACTGATACACCACGGTGTTTCGGGTCAACGACGAGAACCGCAGGTCGAGAAAGCGGTAGATATCGAAGCGCAGCCCGACCTCGATATCGAAGCTGCTCTCGGTGAACCGCAGAAAATCCATCTCTAGGTCGGAGCGCAGATCAAGGCCCCAGCGCACGCGGTTGCGCCAGTACGGGTCGCTTTCATGATCGAGCCGCACGCCGAGCGTAGCACTTTCGGGACGGAAGCGCCTGTCATCACGCCGTTCGTAGGGGTCGCCCACCGCATCCGGGTCGAACCGGAAGCTCTCGGTGGTGCGCGCTCGAAACACTCCGCGAAGCCACCACAGTCTCAAGGTAGTGACGCTCGAGGTGAGCTCCTCCTCCTCGATATCGTACACCAGCCGTTCCTCGAGATCGGCACGCGCGTGAAAGCGGTAGCGTTGGCGAGCGATCAGCGGGTCCCACACGTAATCGCCGGTAACGGTCTCGCGAATACCGGTCTGCAGGTTCGTGGTCACCGGACCGGTGATGGCGTTCGCTTCGGCCTCGTAGCGCTCAAGCAACGGGGGCATGATCGCGCGCAGCGTCAGCGATTGTGTGGCGTTCCAGAGGCGCACGCGCATGTTCAGGCTGCTGCGGTGACGCGTGATCAGGTCCTCGTCCCAGCCTAACCCTTCATCACGGTAGATTGGAGTACCGTCGGCCGCCAGCCGGTCGAACTCGCGGCGATGAACGATCGCGCCGAGCTCGTACCGTAGATGCGACTCGCTCCAGCGCTCGGTATCCTGCAGCGGATAGGTTGCGGCATCAAGATTGTGCTCGGTACTGATGCGCGTGAAGCGATACGCCTGCAGCTCCAGAGAATCCCGAGCGCTTTCTGTCAGTCGATCATCGTTGAATATGTTGCGATACCGCGCGCTGGTTACGATGCTGTTGCTGAGCACAAAGAGACGGCGCTGCACATCGGCGCCGTAATTCAGCCGCAGCGCGTTTTCGCTCGTCAGACGGGAATACCGCAGTGCGAAGTCAATGTCATCGGCTACATCCCAGTCTGCCGAATCCGTGAAGCTCTCCACCCGCAGACGCGGCGTGAGCGACCAGCTCGAGCGCAACCTCACCGGCGGCGCCAAGTCAGGATCCGGTAGCGGCTCCGCCCCCGGCGGCGGGCGCAGGTCGCGCGATGTCAGCACGGTCACGTTACGGCCGGCGGCCGGGTCCAGAAACAGGCCGTCGAGCTCGGGTGCAACTTCCTGCCATGGAGGACGTACCGGATAGCGCGGATCAGGCGCCTGATCGGGTTCCGGGTCAGGCCGCGGCGGCTCGCTCGGCCTCCCTAGATCGGTGTCAAGCAGAGTTCCGGCGAAACGCATCGAAAGGTTGGGCGTGGTCATACGGTCGGGGTAGAAAAACTCGCGCTCAGGGCTTTCATCCGCCTGCAGCACACGGTCGTCCAACTGGTTCTCCGGAGTCGCTCTACGCGACCAAAACAGCGAGCTGCTCAGCTCGGTCAGTGAGGCGGTAGTCAGGTATGGACGCGTCGCGGCCGTAGGGGCTGAATAGCTCGCTCGCAGCCGCCATAGCAACGAGCTGACCACGGCCGGCCGGGCCTCCTCGATCTCGCCCAGGCCGAGAAGCCCCATCCAGTCCATGCGCTCGTCGCGTTGATCGAAATCTCGCCGGAAGAACGGGTCCGAGAGCAGGGTGAACGTTCCGCTGAGAGTAACATCGCCCGGGCGCAACCCAAAATCGGTGGCGAGCTCGTACCGAAACGGCAGCTCCAGCCCCAAAAAGCGCGACCGATTCCAGTCGCTCTGCGCGCGCCCGTCCACCTCCCGATACGGCGTGTAGAAGCCGTCGCCGCGCTCATAGAGGTGACGCGAGACACCGATGCCGGTACGAAACTCAAACTGCGAAAACGGTCCGATCTCGCCGAGCTCGCCGCGCAGCGCCGCGAGTCCGCCGAGACGGGTGTAATAATCCAGCAACAGGCGAAGCGAACGGTCTTCCGGCGTATCGTCCGGCCGGCCGGTTGGGCGGAGGAACAACCCGTCGCGCTCAAGCTCCTCGCGCGCCGGCCGCTCGTCCGGCTGCAGAAACGCCAGCGGCGTACGCCGGGGCGGGCGCCTGCCGATGAGATAGGTCGTAGTCTGCAGAAACCCGCCTTCGCGCGAGCGATACCCGATCGCCGGATTGAAAAACAGCCGGTCGCCCGGCATGAACAGGAACGGCAGATAGAACACCGGGACGCGCCCCACGTAGAGCGTGCCGCCCCGAACCGCCCACTCACCCGGGCCGAACACCCAGATCCTGCGTGCCTGCAGCCGGTAGTTGGGCGGGTCGGCTTCCGAGGACGTTATGACGCCGTCTTCGATGACGACCACGTCCTCGGGTGACCGCGTGATGTATGCTCCGCTGAAGCGGAACACCAGGTCTTCGCCCTCTACCCGGCGTGGCTGGCGCGACTGCCCCTCCAGAAACGCCCCGGACCAGTCCTCGAGGTCGAAGCTAAGACTCCGGCCCTCGAACACCTCTACCGAATCCGGCCGCTCGATGCGATACTCCACACCGCGCGAGGCGGTCAGCAACTCCTCGGTCTGGTTGTAGACCACCTCCTCAGCAATAATCCAGTGTACTACGCCGGTCTCGCGGTCTTCGGCCCTAAGCACAACCTCGCCGCGCAAGCGCACGTAGCGTTCGTCGGCCTCTTCATCAGTGAAGAACTCGGTGTCGAGCGCTGATTCAATTGAGATTGCCAGCTCGTCGGCGTGCAGGGTGCCGGCAAGGCTCAACAGCACCGCACAGACCAGCAGCCGAACCACGCGTCGTTTCGGCGCCCCGGAACCCATCAGCGCTCCTTGAGCAACGGACCGAGAAACCGGCCGGTATAGGAATCGCCGCATGCGGCGATCTCTTCAGGCGTACCGGTAGCAACCACCTCGCCGCCCTGCTCCCCGCCCTCGGGGCCCAGATCAATAATGTGATCGGCCTGCAGCAGCACTTCGAGATTGTGTTCGATCACGACCACGGTGTTTCCATTGTCGACCAGCGCCGAAAGTACCTCCAGCAGCTTGAGCACATCGACGTAATGCAGACCGGTCGTCGGCTCATCGAGAATGTAGACCGTGCGTCCGGTTGAGCGTTTGGATAGTTCGAGCGCAAGCTTGACCCGTTGAGCCTCCCCGCCGGAAAGCGTGAGCGCCGACTGCCCGAGACACACGTAGTCGAGTCCCACTGCCATCATGGTCTCGAGCCGCCGTCGAATCGCCGGAATGGGGCGAAAAAACTCCGCCGCCTCCTCGACCGACATCTCGAGGACCTCATGAATGCTCTTACCCTTATAACGGATATCGAGCGTATCTTTGGTGAAGCGTTTGCCCTTGCACTGGTCACAGGTCACATACACGTCCGGCAGAAAATGCATCTCGATCTGGATAGTGCCGTCGCCCTGGCACTGCTCGCAGCGCCCACCCTTCACATTGAAGGAAAACCGTCCGGGCTTGTATCCGCGCGAGCGCGCCTCCGGCAGCGAGGCGAACAGTTCGCGAATCGGGCCGTAGACGCCCACGTAGGTGGCGGGATTGGAGCGCGGGGTTCGGCCGATTGGCGACTGATCGATATTGATGACCTTATCGACGAGCTCCACCCCCTCGAGTGCATCATACGCGCCCTCGTTCTCAGTTCCGCGCCCCAACCGATTGCGCAAGGCCGGGTACAGGATGTCGCTCAGCAGCGTGGACTTCCCGGACCCCGAAACCCCGCTGATCACGATAAACGTTCCCAGGGGGAAACGGACATCGATACAATTGAGATTGTGCTCGCGAGCGCCGTGCAGCACCAACGCCTCGCCGGTACCGTCACGGCGTTGCCGGGAGGCCGGAAGCGTCAGCCTGCCGCTCAAGTACCGTCCGGTAAGGCTTTCCTGATTCGCCAGAATCTCCTCGAGTGCTCCTGCCGCTACCAGGTATCCACCGTGAACTCCGGCCCCGGGTCCGAGCTCAACGATGTAGTCGGCGCTCCGAAGCATCTGTTCGTCGTGCTCGACTACGATCAGGGTGTTGCCTAGATCACGAAGCCGCTGCAGGGTCTCGATCAGGCGGGCGTTGTCGCGCTGATGGAGACCGATCGTCGGCTCATCCAGAATGTACAGCACCCCGACGAGCGTAGAGCCGATCTGCGTGGCCAGACGGATGCGCTGCGCTTCACCCCCGGACAACGTCCCCGCTTCGCGGTGCAGGTGCAGATACTCGAGCCCGACGTTGATCAGAAACTGCAACCTGTTCCTGATCTCCTTGAGGATCTGCTCGGCAATGACGCGCTCGGTCTCCCCGAACGGCATCTCTTTGAGCACCTCGAGAACGCGGGCGACCGAAAGCGCAGACAGCTCGTGGATGTTGTACCCGTGTACCGTCACCGCCAACGCTTCCGGGCGTAGCCGCTGCCCCGCGCACACCGGGCAACGTTTGCGGCGCATGAACTGCTCAAGCCAGTCCTTGACCCCCTGCGACGAGGTCTCCAGATAGCGCCGTTTCAGATCGTTCAGAATGCCGCCGAACTGCGTCTGATACTCGAAACGGCCGGTGCCGTCTCGGTTGACGATCGACATCTCGAT
>PUPD01000110.1 GCA_003552985.1 Spirochaetaceae bacterium | reverse complement strand
TTTGTTGAACTCGATCGCCGCCATGGACTCGTTTATCCGCGCTACGCGTTCGCGAATCTTCTGACATTCCCGGGCAAGCTGGGCGTGGAAGTTGGCGATCTCGCGGATGGTGTTCTCGTTGTAGTCACGCCGGAGTTCCCCCATCGCTTGGTCGTCACGCGCTCCCCCGAGCTCCCGGGCCATGCGGCTGAATTGGGAAAAGCGCTCCTTCAGGCTGCGCGAATCCAGCAGCAGTATTTCTCCTGCTCGAATCGACCGGATCTGTTCGTCGATTGCTTCGCGCTTGCGCTCGAGCTCGGCGATCCGAAGCTTCGCGTTCGCTCAGACGGGCGCCCTCGACTATTTCTGAATTGTGTGTCCGGCTTAAGGGGTGTACAATGTGGCATTGACTTTCACCTTGCCTCTGCAGCAACACAGGAGGTGTGGGTATGTCCGACATTGTTTCCATGATCATGCGCGACATTGAGGAAGACGTTACACTCCAGGTCTCCGGTCTGGGCGTGGAGTTGCAGAGCAAAGGGCTGTTCGGACGCCGGAAATGCATTCGCGTCAGCGGAACAGTGAAGAACGATCTCGAGCGCGAAAAGATAGGCCGCATCGCTTCGCATCACGCGGGCGATGCCTACGAGGTAGTGAACGAGACAACTCTAAGGCAGGAGCCGCAACGGGTCTAATGTACCGTGGCGGCGTCGCCTTTGCCCATGAAGCGGCGCGTCGCGGAGCTGGATAGCGCACCGTCACGCTCCAAGTCCAGAAGGAACCGCTTTCTCCAAAGTCCTCCCCCGTAGCCGGTGAGGCTTCCGTCACGGCCGATCACCCGGTGGCAGGGGATGAGGATGGCAATCCGGTTAGCCCCGTTTGCCCGGGCCACCGCGCGCAGCGCGTCGGGCCTTCCGATGGCCGCGGCCTGATCCGCGTAGCTTCTGGTTTCTCCGTAGGGAATGGTCCGAAGCAGCTGCCATACCTGGCGCTGAAAAAGAGAGCCGAACTCGGCGACCGGGAGATCGAACACCCGGCGCTCACCGTCGAAGTATTCCTCCAGTTGTGCAGCCGCATCGTCAAAAACCGGGTCGTCGCCCACGATAATCGGGGCATCGAACTCGCGCGCCGTTCGTTTGAGCTCGGTCTCCAGCGCCGGACGGTCGGCAAACTCCAGCAGGCATAGCTTCCCGTCCACTGCAGCGGCGACCATAGGCCCGAGCGGTGTTGCGATCCGCGTAACCGAGACGACGCCGCGACTCCTGCTCTCCGACGGGGAGAAACCGACTGCCTTCTTGAAAGCGTACGCAAAGCCGCTCAACGAGTCGTAGCCGCTCTCGAATGCCGAATCGATCACCCGCTGATCTCGACGGATACACCCATATGCGTGGTTGATCCGCAACTGTCGGGCGTAAGCGTGGAACGTCATGCCGTAGAGCTTCTTGAACCATCGCCGGACCGCCTCCGGCGCAAGTCCCCGCTCCCTCAGATCCCGATCGCGGAGCCGCCTGCCCTCCCCCTCTGCATGCAGATCGCTCAGAAGGTGTCTCACCCAGGTCGGTATCCCACCGGGCGGTTCCATCGGCCTGCAAATCATGCATGGGCGATAGCCGTAATCGAGAGCTTCCGAAGCGCTCCCAAAGAACACGACGTTCTCCCGTCTCGGCTTGCGAGCCCTACAGGTAGGGCGGCAGAAGATGCCGGTGCTCGTCACACCTATGTAAAAGACTCCATCGAAACGCGTGTCCCGGGTCACAAACGCTTCATACATTGTCTCTATATCCGGCAACGTTGTCGGCGCCATGGGCGTCCTCCTTCTGCCCTACTCTACGCCTCTTTCCCTCCTCGCGTCAGCCGAAAAATGAACAGGTAACTTCGCTCTAAGACGTCGCACCCGGCCTTGCGGTGCGGTTCGCGCACGGCGACACCTCCGCGAGGAACACGAAGTATCGCCGGCCGAGCTTATGCTCTCAATCGACCGGAGCGACCTCATCTGTGTTATGCCCTTGTGTCGCACCGTGGCGCGCCTCCGCTTCCCTCTTGAGTGCCAGGACGCTCTGCTGCAGAGTCTCTGAAAGCATGCGCTTCATCATGCCTCGGAGCAACTTCACGATGAGTCCCTCGAACGACTCACTGGTGCGAACGAGCGTTCCGCCGTCTCGTTCCTCGAACTCCCAGACGTGAATCGCTCGTATCCCGAGAGTACGGCCTGTCCACGCAACTCGCCGCGGATGATCCAATTCCTCAAGCATGGAGACTATTTTTGCGCCGTTCGCAACCCAGACGAAGGTAGTACCCACCGTTAGGTCGCCCTTGAGCTCCGTTTTAGAGACACTCTCGTTCCAGTTCGGCCAGCTCTCGAAGTCAGTCAACACGTCCCAAACAACTCCCGCAGGTGCATTCACTGCCGCGCTGGCAGACGAAACTGCCGGCGCACTCGAGTTCACTTCGACCTGTCGCATAGCTGCTCCTCATGCCTGTTCTCAGTACGGCTTTTGGCACGCCCCGCCTCCTCGGAGACGCCGGAATGGCAGTCCGGCCGGGTTCAGTCGTTCTTGTCTCTGATCGAGTATACTCTATTCCCGCACCGCGTGGGTGAATAAAATGACCGGCTTTGTCGACAATTCCATGAGTGCAGACGTCGGGTTCATACAATCCGTTGCCGACGCCACTCATAACAAAGCGCTGGAGGCGGGGGCTTCAACCGTGATGGGGCTCTTGGACCAGAGTTATGGGCGTACCTCCGGAGTCAGAGATCCTGCAGGCAATACGTGGTGGATCACCTCGGCATCTTGAGCGTGGGCTGGACCGCTCTCAGTGGTGCCGGCGCGTGCGAGCGCGTTCCGCGGTGTGTGGCGGAAGCGCCACGCAGCCACCTGGGTCAGAGCAGCCGGCTGGAGGCAGCAAAGACGGTGCGCTGGGACTGGGAAATGTTCGGGGTCGGCGACACACTCAGGATGAAGGAAATCGAGGAGAATCGGAGAATAGTGATCGGGTGGGATAGCGACCATACGTCGGTCGGATGGAATTTCGAACCGCGCGGGCAAGATCGGACACTCGTGAATATCTCCACCTGGGGTTTCCGTGGCAATGACGATGAAGTGTTGGTTCAGGCGATCGACTCCAAGGGTGGATATACGATGGTCCTTGCCGGGCTGAAAGCTTGGCTGGAGTACGGCGTTGAGCTCAATCCGGTTCGTGACCAGTTTCCGGACGGAAACCCGACGTGAGCGATATGCCCGGGAATAGGACATCCAGTCGGTTACTATCCATCGTCGAATCACTGCCGCTGCGACCCGGGCTTCGCGTCCTGGAGATCGGTTGCGGCTCCGGCGCCGCTGCGTGGACAAGCATACGCAGCCTGGCGATCAAAGGACCGCGCCAGTCGGCCATCCCGGGCTCTCTTCCGCAGCGATCCGCGGCAGGATTTGGCGGAACTGATGATAGCCGAACAATACAGTTGTGTATTGCACATGAGCGACAGCCGGAGGTTCGGACGGCGTTCGGTAGGCCATACATGCTCGTGGGGTAATCAGGCCGATTTGATCGTCCCGCCCGGGTAGCTGGTGCAAGAACCCGGTATCGGCTCCCTGCGCCTTCTTAGTTCACGTGTGTCTATACCGCCGACGTGGCGTGGATGCCGTGCGGGCCATCGAAAACCCTCGCCGAGAGCGGCACTCGGGTACCGTCTTCTATCCGGCGTTTCATTGTAGCGCCAACTGGAAAAACTCGTCAGCCAGCGCCGTGTCGTCGGCGCCACCCACCATCCGCTGGGTAAACAGAATCGCGACGGTGTCGTTCGGGTTCTCCTTGTTCATCATGACAGCGCTGCGACCGGTTCCCAGTGCGCGCTACCTGGTTGCCGGGTCGATACTGTCCCTCGCGGATACCTTCATGGTTACCCTTCGTGGTTACCGGGCATACCACGTCCCGTGAAACAACGCTCAGCCCGTGGTACAGCCGGCCAGTGATGTCGTGTGCCATACGGTGCCCGCCGGTCCAGAGTCTCTTCCTCATCATCGATACCCTCGAGCAATCCAATCCATTTCCTTTCCGCCGGCCACCTGCAGCCTGAGTCCGAGCTGCGCGGCATGGTGCTGAGTATGCCGGATCACGTTCACGTACCGCTCCAATTTCGTCATGTTTCGGCGCACATCCGATTCAGGGATCAACAGCTCGGTATCGGACTTCGCTTCGATCACGGAAACGACCTTCGCCTTACAGTACGCATGGTACAGGAGTATGAAGGCTCGCTGGTAGAATCGCCCTGCCGCGAAATCCTCGAGCCCCTCATAGTGACCGAAGAATGCCCGGTTCTCGTGTTCGTATCGTACGATCTCTGCCACCAGTTTGGCACCGGTTTCCGTCAGGGTCCCGGAAGGAGAATTGTGGAGGCAAGGGGTCCTTGATGGAAACCTCTGGTGGTGCGACTTCAATCCAGGGACTGCCCCCGCCGTAGGTGAAGTCACCACGCTTTTCGAATCCCAGCGTCTCGCGGTAGAAGGTGAGCGCCCGGTCCTGGTCGGCAACCGGAATGAAGATAGTCCCGACTTGTTTAATCTGTGTTTTCATTGTCATGTTGATCAGATCTCCGTCGTCCTCAACCCGGTTAAGCCCGCAGCGAAAGGCCCGTGCCTACTATTGGCCCTGTTATGTTACGGGCGGTCGTCCAGCGTTGTATTGATGGAATAGTGCAGCGTTCGCATTACCTCCCACTGTAGTCGAGTCGCTCCGGTTCAGCGCTCCTCCGCGAACCGCGCAAGGTTTGCCAGCGACAAGTTGAGCCCGGCCTGGTGATCTCCGGGCCGGATTCCTTCGGGCACATTCTCGGCCGACACCGTAACCCGCGTACCTCCTTCGCCCGCATTGAAGCTCCACGTCATCCGCATCGTGCCCGCGAACGCCGGGTCATCGCTTTCGAACTCCACCTCCTGCACGACACGCTGTCCCGGTTCCAGGTGGACGAGGCGTACCTCCACCACGTCCGAATCATCGGAGGTTTTGCCCTGTGCATCGCGGCCCCCGCGGTCCTTGTACGTCAAACGCATCCGATAGCCGCCGCCGGCGCGGAAGTCGAAGCGGAGCATCTCGCCGGTCATGTCCTGCGGTGGCAGCCACTGCTCCATCGCACCGGGTTCCGTGAAGGCCCGGTAGACCCCGGACGGGGAGGCGTGAATCAGTCGCGACGCCGAATCAATTCTAGCTTCCATGATCCCTCCGGGTCCTCTGCAATGCAGGTCCAGCCCATCCCCAGACGGTCTCCTGCTGTATCGCACCGGACCGGCCGCATGACCGCCCTACTCGCGGTCATCTAACGTCCCGGTGCGCACCTCGCCGTTGCGGACGTAGCGAGTGATCAGCACGCCGCCGGGCGTCGCGGCTGAGTGCGTCAGGGTAAAGGCAGATGCTTTTGCGTCATCGCCGAACAAGCGCTTGCCGCGCCCGAGTACGACCGGAAAGACCTGAAGATGAAGCTCATCCACCAGCCCGGCTGCCAGCAGCTGACGAACCACGTCTGCACTTCCCCAGGTCAACAGGTTGGGGCCGTCCGGGCGTTTCAGCGCGCGTACCGCTCCGACAAGGTCACCGCCCAAAGCATGACTGTTACTCCAGGTCGGCTCAAGCGGCCGGTGCGTCGCTACGTGTTTAGGTACGCTGTTATACACATCGGCGATTGAACGACTCGGAGAGTTCTCCGTCACATGCGGCCAATAGGTCGTCCAGATATCGTAAGTCCTGCGGCCCAGCAACAGCTCGAAAGGTTGCGAGTGCAGATATTGTACGGCCTGACCGGTGGCCTCGTCGGCGTAGGGCACCATCCATCCACCGTGGGGAAATCCCCCGTCGCGGTCTTCATCAGGTCCGCCGGGAGCCTGAATAACGCCATCCAGGCTGACGAATTCGGAAACTAATAGAGTGCGCATTCTCTTCCTCCCTGCGGATAGTCGAACGACACTGCACGGAATCGACAGCGGATTGCCGGGGAGCCCCCTTTTCGGGGCAGGCAGCTCGAACACGCGGCGGCCCAACTGGAGGAACGCTTGGAGTGAGACCTCCGCGTGCTCGACTTGGAGCATAACGCACCACGGTAGCTCGGTATCACCGAATTACGAGGTGGCAGCGGTATTGTCGAATCCGGCGCTGCTCGTTCGACCAAGAAAGTAGAGAAAGAACGATGAGGAGGAAAGACTATGACAACGAGTGATCGGGCTCTCCCGCAAACCGCAACGCTCGAAGAGTGGGAAAAGGCACGCATGAAGCTGGTGGCCAGGGAAAAGGAAGTGACTCGGGCGATGGACGCACTCGCTGCCGAACGCCGCCGACTAGCGATGGTCCCGGTTGAAGAGGCTTTCGCCTTCACCGGACCCGAAAGCGAGGTGTCACTGATCGAGTTGTTTCAGGGGCGCCGACAACTGATCGTATATTGTGCAATGCTCGAGCCCGGTGCGACGCCTTGCGAAGGCTGTTCAATGGTGATGGATAATATCGGGCACAATCTTGCTCACGTAAATGCCAGGGACACCACGTTTGTGTTTACGTCACCAGCACCACAAACCGAGATCATTGCATCGCAGAAACGGATGGGCTGGAGCGCGCCGTGGTACACCGATCACGGTCGCCGCTTTGCAGACGCCTTCGGTGCCGGCACCGGATTCGCCGTCAATGTATTCATTCGCGACGATGAGAATCGCGTCTACCGCACATACTTCACCACAGCCCGCGGCGGTGAACTGTTCGACACCCACTTCCGATTGCTCGACCTCACGCCGTTTGGCCGACAGGAAACATAGGAAGACACCACCGCGGGACGGCCACAGACCCCGCCATATGAGTGGTGGCGACTGCACGACGAGTACGGCACGTAGCCGGAATGCGCAGCAAATCGGTGAGGTCGCCACCCGGACCGCAAACCACCGGCCCGCCGACCACCGGACCGATCAGCGCAGGGTTTGTTATCGTCCAGGCCACCACAACTCGGTCAGATATTTACCCAGTTCGTCACTCCGGAATACGGAGGTCCACCTTTCGCGAGATGACATCACGCTGTCCGTCTACCGGTACAGTAGATACTTATCAGTCTCTGCCGCGCGGCCGTTCCGCGCTCGAGCCACGAGCCTGTGCCAGACGGCGTACGTCCTCCGGTGGTTTCACAGCATCCAGCCACCGATCCGCAACGGCAGGGTCAATCCTCCGCCAGTCGCGCACATGGTTTCCGACCGAGCGGCGCACATACGGCGAGACATCCCGAGCAAGGGGCGTAACAGCCCGAAGAAATGCCTCCTGCTCCTCGTGTCCTACCCGCAACTTCCCGCCCCACGGGAGGTACGGCCGCGTTCCCTCCGATGCAAGACGCCGTACGTGAAAACTCGGATGGCATGCCCATACGGTGACTTGGCGGAGCAGCAGCTTCGGATAGAGATTGACGTAGCGACGAATGGCGAACTCGCTCGTACCGCGACGGGTTAACTCGGCGAGCGCGTGCAGGGCTAGTTCCAAGTCAGCCGCAGTATCGCCGGCGGAGCTGTCGCTCATTTCGACCCGTCCGGCCACGACCGAAGACTCCCTCGCGTGCCGGTCGTGCGGCACCGGGCAGCCGAACAGCTCCCACCACGCGGCCAACGGAAGCATCCAGTATCCCTCGTTAAAGATCTGCTGATTCTCGGTCAGCTCAGATGGGAGCATGCGCCGCATCAACTCCCATACGTCAGCCGGGTCATCCGGAAGGCAGCGATCGAGCGCCTCCGCAATGTGTCGCACACGGCGCATCAGAGTTTCACCGTCCAACTCCGGGATCACCTCCCGGAAGCGGGCGAGATTGAACGCCGGCGTGAGGCTCTGAAATCGTGCCCCCAGAAGCTCGACCAGTTCGGCTCCAAAGTGGCGCGTGAGATTACCCTTTGCCATCGTGGTAGTACTCTACAAACTCCGCACTCGGCTCGATATTCTCGATCACGTCGACCAAATTACCCGCCGGGTCATTTATGATGGAATGGCGCTGGCGGAACTCCTCGTCGCGCAATGGAAGGATCGGCCGGATGCCCGCTTCTTCTACGAGACGACAGTACTCGGCCGCCGCATCGTCGACTTCGAAGTTCAGAATGACGCCACGGGCGTTGAGGCCGAAGCCGTCCGGCACTGTGGGATGATCGTGAGCGAGCAAGGCCAACTCGAAGCCTTTGGCCCCTGTATCATGTCTAAGACTGACGTACCAGTCGGTCGCAAACGTAGGGGAAAAGCCGAACAGACCCGGTCGAATATCCTGCGCAGCGCCGGTCAAATGTGCGCGGACACCGGATACGATCACCTCTCGCTCGAGGACGTTGCGGCCGCGGCCTCGGTGACGCGCGGGGCTGTCTATCATCATTTCGGGAGCAAGAAGGGGCTGTTCCTCGAAATCGTGCGGAGCGAGCTCCACGCTATGGGCGCCCGGGTCCTCTCCGCGGCCGCGGGAGCGCCGACGCTCTGGGAGGCGCTCGTAGCGGGCTGTAGAGTTTTCCTGCGCGAGTCGCAACAGCGCCGCTACCAGCAGGTGATTCTTACCGATGCTCCTGCTGTCCTGGGCATTGCAACCTGGAACAAGCTCGACTACAGCTACACCACTCGATCGCTCGTCGAGATCCTCCAGGAACTGAGGGACGGCCATACCATTACGATTTCCGACCCGGTGGCAACTGCTGAAGCACTCTCCGACGCAATGAACCAGCTCAGCCGCTGGGTCGCCGCCGGAGGCTCCGAGGAGATCGCATTTGAAACGTTGCTCATGCTGCTCGAGTCGTTGCGACAATAGGCTATCCCTTGGCCCGGTAGCTTCGCCGGCCGGCGCGGCGAGACTCGCCGCTGCTTATCCGAGGTCGAGTTGACGCACCGGCCGCACCTCAATGCTCCCTACGCGAGCCGGTGGAATGCCTGCAGCGATCTCTAGGGCTTCTTCGTTCGTGGCAGCCTTCACCAGATAAAACCCGGCCAGTTGCTCTTTCGTTTCCGCAAAAGGACCGTCGGTAATTGTCACCGTTCCGTTTCTCACTCGCACGGTTGAAGCGGTTTCCACCGGATGCAACGCCTCACCGGCAATGAGCCGCCCATCGCTAGCCAGCGAGGATGCGTACGCGCCGCACTCTGTGTCGGCAGGGCTTGCGGGAAGGGAGTGCAGTGTCTTCTCTTCACTATAGACCAAGCAAAGATACTTCATGACTTAGTTTGTAAGGAATATTGCGTTGCGTCAATACAGCTTCAGCGCGGTTGTCATTCAAGACCGAATCCGGCGATACTACGGCCATGAGTAGCGGTCTGCAGATTCGCCATGAGCGGCCGGCACGCAGGTTCGGGGCCAGGCTCGACGGGCTCATCGCCTACCTATCCTATGAAGAGCGTGGTGACAACGTGCTTGAGTATGCGCAGGTTTATGTTCCGCCGGAACAGCGGGGACGCGGAGTCGCCGCAGAGATCACCCGTACCGCGCTCGAGTATGCGCGTGAGAACGGCTATTCGGTTATCCCGAGCTGCTCGTACGTAGCCGCTTTTGTCCGGCGCCACCGTGAGTACGACGACATCCTGACCCGTTGAGAGGCCGACGAGACGCGTCTCAGCGCTTAAGTGGAAAGCAGATCTCAGTTCGTAACTCAGTCTCGGGAGTATCCTCGGGCGAGTTCAGGTAGACCTCGTACATCCACTCCGTGACGGTGAGTCCCTGGTCTTCGATATATTTCATCACGGGTGTGTAGGTACGTTCCAACTCCGTATACGGACCGACGTGTACCTCGGTAAGCACATCGCCACCGGGGATCGTGCCCGCCTCCACCCGGCCCTCCGGTTGTACCTCCCGATCGACGGGGAAACCCATTTCGACCTGGAGGGCCGTCATATCCTCGTTGCGGTACAATACGAACGGGAACCCCGTGGGAG
>PUPD01000134.1 GCA_003552985.1 Spirochaetaceae bacterium | reverse complement strand
TCGTGACTGCGATCCCCGGCCGACGCCGAGGACTGCTCCGATTCCCGCTCCAGCGCGTTCTCGAGCACACCGATGCGGGCTTCCAGCGCTTCAATTCGTTGGGTCATGGCGTGCGTGCGCCGTGTGAGGTGCCAGCGCCACCCGACTAACCCCGCACTGCAGACGACTACCGCCACCAGGACCGGCGCGAGCGCCGAAACAAGCTCGTGGATGGCATCGACGAACAGATAGAACGCGTAGCTTGACACGACTTACTCACCCCGCTGCGGCGCCCCGTCCGGCCCGCGCGACTCATCGTTCTCCGCGGGCGCCTGCAACCCCGCATCCGCCCGCAGGACCGCCTCGGCGGCACGCTGCATGCGCTGCTGCACCCTATTGCACACCGTCCGGTCATAGGCGCCGATTATGCGGGCGGCGAGCAGCCCCGCGTTCTCGGCGTTATTGATCGCAACCGTAGCTACCGGAACGCCCCGCGGCATCTGCACGATCGAAAGCAGCGAATCGAGCCCCTCCAAGCTCGACCCCTTTACCGGCACACCGATCACCGGAAGCGGCGTCATCGCCGCTACCATACCGGGCAGATGCGCCGCGCCACCGGCTCCCGCGATGATCACGCGTAAGCCGCGCTCGGCAGCCTGCTCGGCGTAGGCGACCATGCGCTGCGGCGTGCGGTGGGCCGAGACCACGCGGTATTCGGTCGCAATTTCGAGCTCCTGCAACACCTCCACCGCACGACGCATCACCGGCCAGTCGGAGTCGCTCCCCATAATCACGCCAACCGCAGGCTGCCCTCCGCCCTCGCGGGATGTCCGTCCGGATTCGCTCCGCTCTACCATGCCCTTCCCCCTCCTCTATCTGAACCGCAGACACGCCGCCGCCCGGCGCGCCTGGTACAGTGCCTCCTCCGCGGTCTCAGCGAGCGCGGTGACATGCCCCATCTTGCGACCCGGCCGCACGCGCCTTTTTCCGTACAGATGCAGGTTCACGCCCTCAACCGCAAGCGCTTCACGTACTCCTTCGATCTGCACCGCTTCCCCACCGGCACAGTCCTCAGCCAACAGGTTCACCATCGCGCCGGCCGACAGCAACCGCGTGCTGCCGAGCGGAAGCCCACACACCGCCCGCAGGTGCTGCTCAAACTGACTGGTCGCACATGCCTCGATCGTGACATGCCCCGAATTGTGCGGTCGCGGGGCGATCTCATTCACGAGGAGCTCGCCTTCGGCCGTGTGAAACAGCTCAACCGCGAACAGTCCAACGCCCGCAAGGCTCCGAACGGCCGCCTCCGCAATCTCAACAGCCCGCTCACGAGCCTCGGGCGACAACGGCGCCGGCACCACCACGGCGTCGCATACGTTGCGCTGGGGGTGGAACGCGGTGCCGAACGGAGGAAAGACCGCGACCGCTCCGTCCAGTCCGCGGGCCACGATCACGGCCGGCTCATGTACACCTTCGAGATACCGTTCCAGGAACCAGCCGCCGCCCGGTCCTTGATCGAGTCCGGCAGCGGCAAGCGCCGCCGCGTCACGGCACACGATTACACCACGTCCGTCATATCCGCCACGCCGAGACTTGCAGACGCACGGATAACCAAGCCGCCCCGCCGCCTCACGCAGGCTCTCCCCGGACCGGGGAGTCTCGAAAACCGGCACCGGCACCCCGTGGTCCTGCAGGTGTTGTTTCTGAACGAGCTTATCCTGAATTGTGCGAAGCAGCTCCGGAGCGGGCCGGATAACCGTACCCTGCTCGGCAAGCTCCGAGAGCACCGTCACATCGGTATGCTCGATCTCATACGTGAGCAGATCGCACCCGGCAGCGAGCCGACTGAGGGCTTGCGGGTCATGCAGCCCCCCAACGATGAGCTCGTCGGCCACTTCTGCGCAGGCTGCTTCGGGGTCCGGGTCGAGCACCGTGACCGCAACCCCGAGCTCGCGCGCCGCCGAGATCAGCATCCGCCCAAGCTGGCCGCCTCCAATCACTCCAAGCCGCAGCAGCGGATATCCTGACACAGTGTTTGTCCTCCTCGCTACAGCATCGCGCTCACAGCCCCGTTCAGCTGCTCGGAGCTCTCGTCGATGATTCGCCGAGCCACAGCCGACAATGCGTCCATGTTCTCCTCGCTCGCATCGTCCATCGCCTCGGAGCTCCCCTGAAGCAGCGCATTGAAGCGATAGTACTCCACCCCGGGCAGGCGATAGAGCTGATAGTTCACGGCTTCAGCGATCGCTTCCGTAGTCATAGATGACAGCGGAACTCCCTTGATCGGCGACACCCAGTCGATATACCCCCAGTTGCGCATCTCGCGGTACGTAAACTGCCTCGCCCGTTTACCTGTTCCAAGCGACACAATCACGAACCGCCGCGCCCATGGATACATCTTGCGCGCTTCAATATAGGCCGCCATCGCCGGGTTAGCGGCAAAGATGGCACCGTCGATCAGACAGAAATACTCGCGGCTGTGCCCGTCAACCGGACGAATGTAGGCCGGTTCAAAGAACGTCGGCGCGGCCGACGAGGCCCTTGCGGCGTCACGCATGAGAAAGTCGCGGTCATCGGGTTGTTGATAATGCGGCGGCCGGCGTTTGAAAAAGAACGGCGTCTGGCGTTCGGTATCGTAACTGGTGATCAGCAGATTCGTCAGAGAGTCACTGACCCTGAGATCACCATAGAGGATCTTTAGGAGCCGCTCGTACGGGGCGGCATCGTACTTCTCGCCGAAGGCTTGGAGCACGGTACGAAGCCTTGAGAACTTCCAGCGTGGAAACACTTGAATCCCGTACCGCGTGTAGATCTCGATGATCCGCTCGAGCGATACCGCGGGATGAGCACTGTTGCGCGCGCCGGCGCGATCGGGTGCCGGCCGCCGGCCGCGCGCAGCCTTACCGCGCAGCAGCCGTCCTTCACCTCCGCGATCGTGCTCCAGCCGGCCGGTCATGCAGAGCTCGGCCGGCGCGGGGGCGCACAGGCCCAGCGCGATCAGCGCGCCCGTAGAGGTCCCGGCCACTAGATCGAACAGCTCATAGAGGTACGGCACCTGCCGTGCCCGCCCGCCCCGGCGAAGCCTAACACGTCGATGCAGCTCGTGCAGCAGCAAGGCCGGAATGAGGCCGCGAATACCTCCGCCGTCGATGGAAAGGATGCGGACGGTTCGTTTGTAGCGTTCGAGCGATCCTCTGAGCACGGGAGGCAGCTTGCGTCAATCGTACCGCGGCTGCTCAGCGGCCGGCGGCGTACAGCTGCTGCAGCTGCTGCTTCACCTGGTCCAGCACGCCGCTGTACTGTTCCTGCAGGCGATTCATGTTCTCGCGCAGGTACTGCGCGAACTCCGGGTCGTTCGCCGGATCCAGCCGGACCTGCGTACCGGTCTGCCGCTGCAACTCCTGCTCTTTCTGACGAATGCGGCCCTCGAACTGCTGGCGCACCGCTTCGATCATCTGCCGGCGGTTGTCGAGATACTGCGACAGCAGGTTGTCGAGCTGTTTGAACAGCTCACGCAGCTGCGCGGTATCGCGAATGACGACCTGAAACCCGTTCTCGAGCCGGCGAATGCGCTGCATCTCGATATCATCGTTCGGTAGCTTGATGTTCATCAACAGGACTTCGAAGAATCCGTCTCTCACCCAGTCGAGGCGCTCGTCGTCGTAGCGCGATAGCTCCTCGTTGAGATTTACCTCCTCTCCGTCGATGACCTTGCTTACCAGGCGCTTGCCGAGCTGTTTGTGCTCATGCATCTCAAGACTCCTACGGTCTCCGCGAACGCCTTCGGTCTTCTCCAGCGCCAACTCGACGGCGCTCTTAATCTCACCCATTATTAAGCCTCCGTTATCGTGCAGTTGATTAATTGCAGGCGATGAGCGTACCACGCTCCCGTTAAAGATTAAACCGGATAATGCCCTCCGGCAAGCTCAGCCGGGCTCTGCCTGGGGCACCCCGTGCTGATACAGGTGAATGTCCCGCTGAGGAAACGGTATCTCGATACCTTCAGCATCGAAAGCCTTTTTGACGGCTTCATTCAGAGCGAGTGTCGTGGTCAGGAAGTCTTCCCGCTTCACCCAGACCCGTACGGCATACTTGATCGCGCTGTCACCGTGCTCGAGAACACCGATAACCGGGGCCGGCTCGGAGAGAATCTGCTCCATGCCGGCAACTACCTGCTGCAGCATGTGTTTAACCGTATCGATATCGGCGCCGTACGCTGCTCCGAACACCAGATCAATGCGCCGAGTCGGATTAACGCTGAAGTTGGTCACGGTTGTGTTGGCAAGCCCGCCGTTCGGAATAACAACGCGCCGGTTGTCGATGGTGTTGAGCACGGTATAAAGGATCCTGATCTCAGCAACCGTGCCCATCGTGCCCGCCGCATCGATGAAGTCTCCTACATTAAACGGGCGGAAGATGAGAATCAACACCCCGCCGGCAAAGTTTGAGAGGCTGCCTTGAAACGCCAGCCCCACCGCCAGCGAAGCGGCACCGAGCACCGCGATGAACGAGGTCAGTGCGATTCCGAGGGTCTGAAAAACCGTGAGCAGCAACATGATCATCAGCACCGTGCGAAGCACGGAATCGAGAAAAGACCGGACGGTCGGATCAAGGTCTTTCCTCATCTCGAATGACCTGCGTACCAATCGCATCACGAACCCGATGAGCAGTCGTCCGACGATATACACCAGGATCGCCAGCACGATCCGCTGCCCATACTGAACCACCAAATCGCTAAGCTGTTCGGTCTCCAGTTGAAACACGATCTCCACCCTCCTCGTAAAGCGTTCTGCTCCGTCACCGCTAACGCGCACATCATACCTGCTAAGGCGGCCGGTTGACCACAGGTGCCGGGAAAGGCCTTCAGGGTTTGCGCTGTAACTCGAATCCCGCTACAATTCAGCGTTGAGCTCGGCCGGCAACCCCGCTGGCTTTCTTGCTGCCACACCGGCTGAGATCGCCGCCTGCTGTACGGTAACGGCTCAGCGCCCGGCACGGCGAAACAAGGAGGCTTGTGGTGATAATGGCTGACCTCACAGATGTGACAGGCGTCCGCTCGGGCGGGGTGACCGCATCGAACGAACCGGCACCTGAGTCGCTCCAAGCCATAGAGCAGGTAACCACCGAGCTTGTTCGGGCAGGTTCGTTGCTCACGCGCGAGAGTGACGCCCGGGCGCTCACCGCGGTGCTGGTCGATCAGTCTGTTGACATCACCGGTTCGGACCTCGGTGCTGCGTACCTCTTCTCTGAGCCGGGAGATCCCAACAGTTCGCTACGGCTCATGTATCTTCGTGGGCGCTACTCCATTCCTCGGAAGCTGGATCCGGACCTGGAAACAATCGCGTTTGTGGGCGAGCTGCATGAGACGCTGGTCCTGCACGGTAAAGACCGACCGTTTTTCGGCGACGCGTTGCTTCACGAACGCATGCACAGCGCAATCGTTGCTCCGATTGTGGCCCCCGCTGCCACGTTTGGAGTTCTCGTTCTGAACTCGGTACGCCCCGATTTCTATCACAACAACCGCCTGAAGTTCATAGAGTCGTACGTGCCGTTGGCGGCAGGGATGCTGCATAACTCCGAGTTGCTCGATGAGCTCAGAGCAAAGCTTCGCAGGATCGAAGCGCTCGAGCGCTACCAGGAAAGCATCTTCGCGTCGATGACCAACCTCCTAGTCACTATTGATCGTGATGGAGCCCTCCATTACTTCAACCGCGCCGCCGGCGAGCGGTTGGGACTGGCCGAGGAGCATATCGGCTTGCGGTTCACCGAGGTCTTCGGCAATGCAGTTGACAAAGGAATCCTCTCGGCAGTGGATCACTCCCGGGAAAACGGAGAGGAGCAGCTCGGAATCGAAGGGATTATTGCTGCTCCAAAGCGCGAGCTCGATTTTTCGCTCAACATCTCCCCGCTGCGAGGGAAACGCGGCCGCTACGAAGGCCTGACGCTATTGTTCACCGACCAAACTGCCGAACGTGAACTCAAGGGCCAGATGCAGATCGTGAAGGAGGAACGGCGAGCGGTGAAGGACATGTTCGCTCGCTACCTGTCAAACGAGCTGGTTGAAAATATCATGCAGTACCCCAACAAGATTCGCCTTGGCGGCGACAAGAAGCTTGCTACTACCTTCTTCGCCGACATACGCGGGTATACCCGCTTCGCGGAGGGGAAGGATCCTGAACACATAGTCGAGGTACTCAATGCCTACTTCCAGGAGGCGGTTGAGGTCATCGTGACGAACGGGGGCTACATCGACAAGTTCATCGGTGACGCCATCATGGCGATCTGGGGCGTGCCGCTGGAGAGTGAAGAGCAGGATGCCGTCAATGCAGTCAGCTGCGCGCTCCAGCTCCAGGAGCGCGTAAGTGCGTCGGATCGCACATTCTTCACCGGAGATGCTGCAAACCTCAAGGTCGGCATCGGGATGCATACCGGTCCGCTGGTTGCCGGAAACCTCGGTAGCGCCCAGCGCATGGATTATTCGGTGATCGGCGACAGCGTAAACGTCGCAGCACGCCTCGAGAGCATTGCCGAAGGTGGACAGGTGATCATCACACGGGATACTCGCGAACTGGTCGGGGAAAGGTTCAAGGTGAAGGAATTGAAACCGGTACGCGTAAAAGGCAAGGAACAGCCGATTCCGATTTTTCATGTGCTTGGTGTTGCACGATAGGCGATACTACCTGCATCCCGGCGAAGAATCTGGGTGCGCAGCTTATACACGAGGAGATCCACCGTGGAGACCAATTTCGCCATGCTCAATGCAGCCCCCGCCTGGGCGCACGTCGTCGCAGGAGCCGTTGTGGTACTGGCCGGCGCCGGCGTTGCATGGCTTACTGTGCTGCGGATTCGTTTTCGCGACACCTTGCTCCGGGTTCTCGATCAGCATGAGCTGGCCGATGAGCTGATTCATCGGCGTTATAACGCTGCTACGGTTTCGCTGCGCGCAGGTGTGATCGAGAAGCTGGCGCGAACCAAAGATCCCGCCGTGCTCAGGATCACCGGTCTGGATCAGATCTGGATACAGCGTGTCCGCGCCAAAGGCCGCGAGCGGGATGTACGTCGCGTCCTCGAGCTGCTTCCGGACCAGGGACTCTTCGCGTGTTTCATGGCAGCGCTCAGAAGTAACACAGCCGCCAAGCTGCTCCTTCGCTGGCTAGATGATAACGATCCACTCCTCGGGCTGCGGCGACTCGCGCTATCAAGCGACGGTGAGTCCTTCAACGGGGTGGTGGCTTTGCAGATGCTCGATGATCGCCTCGACAGCGTCCGCGAAATGCTCGGCGATCCGGAATGGTCTGCGCGGTACTTTGCGATTACGATAGTGCTCCAAAGCAGTGATGAGCGCTCACAGCGCGCACTCTGGGACGCATTTCGAGACTCGCATCGCCGCGTGCGGGCAGTCGTCGCGGCGGAGTTGCAAAGCGAAGACCGCGACCGGCTATACCGGCACCTCTACGACCTGTACCTCCATGATCCGGTGTTCGAAGTACGAAAAGCCGCTCGGCAACACCTGACGGCCGAGTTTTCAGAACGCTATCGCGTCGATCGTGACTCGCTGACCACTACCGAGGCGCTCCACGTAATCGGGCTTCTCGAGCCGGATTCCACCGAGGATCACGCTCTGGCCCTCGGCTATCTGGGAGGAGGCGATCTCGAGCTTGCGTTACCGGCGGCGATCTATCTCGAAGGCACAGGGACCCTCTGCACGCTTTTCCGTGAAGCATCCTTCGCGGACCCTGATCAGCTTGCCCGCACCCGCGAACTGTTGAGTACTGCTGCGTCGGTGAATGTGACTGGGTTCCTCGACCAGATCGCCACCACCAGCTCCGCGGCGAGCCTATTGCTGGCGGCGGAGATCCTAAAAGACACCGGCGCCCCCGCTTGGATCAGTGTGCTGGCCGAACATGCCTTTGCCGTGCCGCTCGCCGAGAGCCGCGAGGAGGACGTCTATACGACCACCCTCCAGGCGGTGCATGCGCGCGGGGATGACCGAGCGTTCGAGGTGCTGCGAAACGAGCTCATGCGCCGCCGCGAGGAGCCGCGTCGGGCCGCGCATATCCTGCAGAGCATCCCTTCCCGGGCACAAGGGCAGCTGACAAACGCACTGCTCGCATTATTGCACGATCCTGAGTTCGAATGCCGCGACGAGCTGCACGACGCGTTCCTGCGGTTTGAAGACCGTAGCTATCTACCGGCTCTGATCGAAATCCTGCACGCGAACCCCGGCGACTGTGCCCCCTCTGCTCGCCTCTCCGCGATCAAGCTCCTTGGCGCCCTGCAGCTACCGTACGCACGCCAGTATCTGCTGGAGAATCTTTCCACGTTGCATCCTGAAGAGGCTCGAGACCTTGCACGCGTGATGGGGGAGCTCGCTTCCATCGACCTTTCCGAGCGCGCCCGGGCGATTATGAACGGGCCTGACGCGGCAACCCGAGCAGCCTTGATCGCGGTGTTGCCCACCATCAACGACCGCTCCTTTCTCAAACCCATTCGTGAAGCGGTTCATGATGCGGATCCCGAGGTACGCATTGCCGCTATTTGGGCGCTCCTGGAGTTCGACGACACCCGGTCCTTCAACCAAGCGCAGGACCGGCTGCGCGATCCGGTGGAGCGCGTGCGCGTGCAGGCCGCCCAGGCGCTCGGCACGCACGGCAGTTCGGCCACCGTTGAGAAGGTCGCGGCACTGCTCACCGACGAGAACGAAGTCGATGAGGTCAAGCTTGCTGCGATCGACGGACTCAGTCGGTCCGAGCAACGCCGCTCGATCGGTGCTCTCGTCGATTTCCTGGGCCGTAGCGATGATTGGGACTCCGCCGTTATACGGGCGCTAGCGCATAAGCGTACCCCCAAACAGATCAGCGAGCTGGTCGAGAAGCTAAAGGATGCCGAGCCACGCGTGCGCGATAAGCTGATGCGTGTCTTTCGTTCAATGGGCAGCGACGGGGAAGCAGCCATGGTGAAGCTTCTCGATCAGGATATCAGCTCATTGCGCCCGTTAATCACCGAGATTCTTGATGAAACAGGCTGTGTCGAGGAGGCGATCCGGCGCCTTGCGCATCGTGATCCCGCGGTCCGGCGCAGCGCCGCCGACGGCCTATCTGCTATCGCTACGCTCCCGGCGTTTCGCGGTATAGTGATGGCGGCGCGCGATCCGGACCCGGAGGTGCGCGTACGCGTAACCCGCGCACTCGAGAAACTCAACACGAAGGCCGGTAAAGAGATCCTCGATCAGTTGCAGAATGACCCGGATCGCAAAGTCCGCAAGTACACGCTCTGGGCCCTGGAGCGCTACCGGGCGAAGAACCTATAGGCAATTGCGGAAACCGGCCATGATCGTGCATTATGCCATGCATCATGAACATCGGTCTGATCGGTCTACAGAAGTCGGGTAAAACGACAATCTTCAACGCACTCACGGGACAATCGGCGGAAGTATCGGAGTACATATCACAGAAATCGGAGCCGAACAGGGCGGTGGTGGAGGTCCTCGACGAACGCGTCGAGAAGCTCGCCGAGATCTACCGCCCCAAACGGACGGTCCACGCGACGATTGAGTTTGTCGAGTTTGCCGGTGTGACCGCGGGGGCTGCCGGTGAGGGCGTTTTCTCAGGCGAAGCAATGCAGATGATCCGCATCTCAGACGCGCTGGCAGTCGTGGTGCGCAACTTTCACGACGAGATCCTGGACCAAACCCACGGTGCTCCCGCCCCGGTAGCGGATCTGGACACAATAGCCACGGAGCTGCTCCTTGCCGATCAGATCGTCGCCGAACGGCGGCTTGAGCGCATCAGCGCCGATCTACAGCGCGGCAAGAAGACGCAGGCCCTGCAGCACGAACAGAAACTGATCGAACGTGTTGTCGAGCACCTGAACGAGGGCTTGCCGCTGCGCTCACTGGAGCTCACCACCGATGATCGCAAGCTGCTCTCAGGGT
>PUPD01000166.1 GCA_003552985.1 Spirochaetaceae bacterium | reverse complement strand
TTCTCCTCCCGGCTCTGTTTGAGGAGCTTGCGGGCCTGCCGTCGGATAACATTACGCTGTACAACGCCACCGGCACTCACCGCACGAACACCGACGATGAGCTTGAGCGAATTCTCGGCCCGAACATTCTCGGCAAGTATCGAATCGTTCAAAACGACTGCACCGATGAGGACGGGCATTGCTACGTTGGGACCACGCCAAGCGGAAACGAGATTGAGCTGTTGTCCGAGTTCCTCGAGAACGACGTGAAGGTCATCACCGGCTTCATTGAGCCGCACTTCTTCGCCGGCTTCTCCGGAGGCGGCAAGGCGGTCATGCCCGGCCTCGCGAGCCTGGGAACCGTGCAGCGCAATCACAATGCCGCCAATATCGATCATGCTGAAGCGCGCTGGGGTGTAATCGATGGGAATCCCTTGTGGGAAGAGGTGCGCGATGCCGCCGGTTTCGTGCAGCCGCTTTTTCTGTTGAACGTCGCGTTGAACCGTAACCAGGAGGTGACCGCGGCGTTCGCGGGCCATTATGTGACCGCCCACGCCGAGGGGTGCGCGTACGTCAAGCGTCACGCGATGGCGGCGGTAGACGCGCCGTACGACATCGTAATTACCAGCAACTCAGGCTATCCGCTTGATCTGAATATGTACCAGGCGGTCAAAGGCATGAGTGCCGCGTACCAGATTGTAAGGCCGGGCGGGCATATCATCGTGGCTGCCGACTGCTGGGACGGCATCCCAAAACACGGGAAATATGGGCAGCTCCTCTTTGAAGCGCAAACCCTTGACGAGTTACTCGAGCGCATCCGGACACCCGGGTGCTTCATCCAAGACCAGTGGCAGGCGCAAATACACGCGCTGATCTGCAAGGCTGTCACGGTCCACTTTTACAGCGAGAACCTCGATGACGAAGAGATCATTAACGCATTCATGCAGCCGAGCAAAGACATCGCGGCGACGGTCCAGAGGCTGATCCGGGAGATAGGCCCGGGGGCCCGTGTCTGTGCTCTTCCGGAGGGGCCGCAGACGATTCCATACGTTCGTCAGTCACAAGGGCAATCATGAACCGATTCGGCTCAGGACTAAACACAACCAGGACGCAGAAGGTTGAGACCGGATGCGATCATCGTGCTGCTTCTGAAGCAATAGCGCAAGCCGCAATTCAGAGCGTTGATCCAACCAGCATGATCACCCGATCGTTGCTGCTTGAAGAGTCGGTGCTTCAGATTCAAACCGCGACCGGTTCCTACACTGTCGACCTTGCGGACTATGAGCGCGTCATTGTGGTAGGCGCCGGCAAGGCCGGCGCAGCGATGGCACGCGGGTTAGAAAGTGTTCTCGGGGACTGGATCAGCGAAGGGGTAGTTGCGGTCAAGTCCGGGTTTGCGGGTGCGAGCACAGGAGCAGGCGCGCGTGCAGGCGTGGGCGTGGGCGTGCACGCGGGGGCGGGCGTGGAAAGGACCGTCCGTGAGCGGAACGTGCCGCGTAAGATCCGGCTGCTGGAAGCGGGACATCCGGTGCCGGACGCTTCCAGCGTCGCCGCCGCGCGTGAGGTGGCCAAGCTTGCCGAAAGCGCCGATGCGCATACGCTCTGCTTTGCGTTGATTTCCGGCGGTGGCAGCGCCTTGCTGACTTTGCCTGCCGCCCATGGCTCGTTGCGGTTGACACTCGAGGATATTCAAACCACCACGCGCCTGCTATTGCGTGCCGGGACCCCGATCGGCGAAATAAACTGTGTCCGCAAGCACCTGTCGGGGATATCCGGAGGGCGTTTCTGTGAGATGGTCGCGCCGGCTTCCCTTGTCGCGCTTATTCTCTCGGACGTGGTTGGCGACCATCTCGGGAGTATTGCCTCAGGGTTGACTGCGCCGGATGAAGGAACCTACGAGGATGCATGCCGGATCTGCCGTCGCTACGGCATCGAAGAGCAACTGCCGAGCCGAGTGCGCGAGATGCTCACCGGCGGCGTGCGCGGCGATCTGCCTGAAACACCGAAACCGGGAGACCCGGTCTTCGAACGGGTGCATCCGTTCATACTCGGAAGCAACGCGGTGGCGCTCGATGCTGCACGCCAGCGCGCCGAAGAGCTCGGATACAACACCCTGGTTCTAACCAGCCGAATCACCGGTGAAGCGCGTGAGGTCGCCCGCGTGTTCGCGGCAATTGCTGCCGACCTTGCCGTCCGCGAAATTCCGCTGCGCAAGCCGGCATGCGTTTTGGCCGGCGGCGAAACCACGGTCACGATTCAAGGCGACGGGAAGGGCGGGCGCAATCAGGAGATGGCGCTGGCGTTCCTGGAGCAGATTGCGCTCTGCCCCGAGGCCTTTCCCGGCGTCGGTTTCCTATCGGTTGGAACCGACGGAAATGACGGGCCGACTGACGCCGCCGGGGCATGGGCAACGCCGGAGCTCGCCGAGGGCAGCAGCCCGCAGGAGATATCGGAAGCCCTACATGCGAACGACTCGTACCATTTCTTCAAGGCGCTGGGCGGGCTGCTGATAACCGGACCTACCGAGACCAACGTCTGCGATATTCAGATTCTACTGGTGGAGTAGCGCCGCATGCTTGCAACGACGTAGCTCGCGCCGTTACACACCGACGCCGGATGCGATCCAGAGCGTATGTGCTGTTCCTCGTGGTTCACGAATACCCGGGATGTAAGAACTGCACCTGGTTCCTTCCGGCGCGCTTGGCGTGGTACAGGGCGCTGTCCGCGCGCCGAAACACCGTAACGAAATCCGGGTCGAGCGGGTGCAGAGCGGTCAGCCCCAGGCTTACTGTCAGCTGCCCGATGCCGTCGAACGCAGCGTCGGCCACCGCGCTGCGCAGTCGTTCGGCCGCGGCGGCCCCGCTCTCGATCTCGGTTTCGGGCAGCAGCACCGCAAACTCTTCGCCGCCCCAGCGCGAGAGCTCATCGACCTCACGCAGTGCCGATCCCAGACGCGCGGCGATCTCGATCAGTACGTTGTCTCCGCGGTCATGGCCGAGAGTGTCGTTGATGTCCTTGAAGTGGTCAATATCTATCAGGATCAGCACCGCAGGCGATTCGTAGCGCCGGCAACGCCCGAGGGCGTCGCCGAACTTGAGGTCGAACTGCGCGCGGTTCGAGAGGCCGGTGAGCGCATCGGTGCTTGCACGCCGCTCAAGCTCGTCCTGAGCCTCTTTGGCTTCAGAGATATCCACCGCGGTGCCGGCGGTCCGCCCCGGCTCGCCTTCTACCGGGTAGGCACGCGCGTGTACCCAGCGGATCGTACCGTCGGGCCTCAGGACGCGATAACGTTCGTCGAAGAAAGCCCCGCCGTCCTGCTCGCGCGCAAAGGCCGCCAGAACGCGCGGGCGGTCCTCAGGGTGCACGCCCTCCACGAAATCGGAGGGGTCGGCATAAAGCGCTTCACGGGTGCGACCCCAGATGCGCTCATACGCGGCGTTGATGTAGAGCATCTGCTCCGGCGTGCGGATCCAGAACACCTCGTGGATGCTGTTCGCAATCTGGTTCAGTCGCTGTTCGGTCTCTTTGAGTTGCTGAATGTCGGTATGGGTTCCGGTGATGAGAAGCGGACTTCCTTCGGGGGTGCGGAGGGTCACCTGTCCGCGGTGCTGAACCCATTGCCACCCGCCGTCGGCTCGCTCGTATCGCATCTCGGCTGAGAAGCGGCTACCGGTTCTGATCTGCTCCTGCAAGCCGGCTGCGGCGACAGCGCGATCTTCAGGATGGATCATCTGAAGCCAGTCTTTGTATCTCAGTACCGTTGCCGCCTTGGAGGCCGGATAGCCGAGCAACTGCCACGAGGCCTCGTCCCAGCTGCCTTCGTCACGCTGCGGGCTCCACTCCCACAACCCAAAGCCGGTCGCGTCCTGAGCAAGACGGAACCGCTCGTTTGCGAGCTCGAGGTGCTTTCGCGATATGTGGGACTCGGTGATGTCGTCAAGCGAGATCACGACTTGCTCGATGCGGTCGTCGTTTGCGAATATCGGAGCGGCGTTGACACGCACGTAGCGATATCCGCCGTCCGGTCTGCCGACCGTATGCTTCATGCCTTGGACGTCACTGCGGGTAGCCATGACTCGGGCAAACGGCAGCTGTTCCGAGCGCAAAGGGTTGCCGTCGAGATCGGTTATCCGCCATGTGTCGTCATCATAGCGCGATTGCAGGATCGCCTCTCGAGGACGCGAAAGAATCTCAGATGCCCTGCGGTTCACATAGGTGAACCGGCCTTCGCTATCGGCCGCCAGAATGCCCGCCAGGTTGGTTTCAAGAACTTTCTCAAGAAACTGTTGCTGAAGGTCGGCGTCCGGTTGTCGGTCTTGTGTGAATCCGGCTCTAAGTGAAGCATGCTTGCTCATCGGTTTTTCCATTTCGGTTCCGGCCATAGTAATATAGATACGGGTTTAGTGATAGCGTTTCTTACCGCCGCGAGGAGCATTTCGACCGGGAGATTCTGTGCGGCGTCGGTCTACCGAATGTGACCCGAATGTGATGAGCCGCAGAACGGATCGATGCGCGCGATGAGCTGCGGCATGAATACCCCCACACGCTTCATACCGCTACCAATGCTAAGCGCGGGAGTATGCAATTTGGGCAAGCCCGTATGCAATCTGCACTGCTTATGCAGATTGCATAAGCCGTTCGCTTGCGCAATTGCGGCCTCATCATTCGAAACGGTCGCCGGAGCTCTCCGGTAGAGCATCAGCCGCTACATACCGTGGTCTCCGGGGTTTATAACTTTCTTACTAATAATGAGATAGATTAAACGGTCGCGCAGCTGGTGTTGTATTCGCCGGTCCGACCGATCACGCCGCAAACATTAGCTAGAATGAACAGGATGGCATAGAGGTTGCTAATAGTGTGTACACGGTCACCCGTCGCGGGAGCAACGGGACCTGACCGGGAGTTTTGGTTGAGGAGGCTCAATATGAGTCGTTATGGTTTTTGTTCAAAAGCTTATCTGGTTTTTGCGCTGTTCGTACTGACCCTCATGTTCGCTTCATGTGCGAACCCGTTTGGAGATTCGGGAAGCTCGTCCGGTGGTGGTAGCGACGAGTCGGAGCCGGATTGGAATATCAGCGAAGACGTGCTTGATGTGGACGAGGGCCCTGAGGCAAGCGATCCTGCGGAAGGTGAGAACAGCGCCGACGAGAGTAGCGACCAAGACGGTAGTGTCAGCGAGGGCGAAAACAGCGACGGCGAGGGCAGCGACGCGGGTAACGGCGACGCAGACGCCGGCGAGGATACCTACGTCGACGAAGATAGCGATGATGAAACCGACGGCACTGACGACAGTGACAGCGCGGACGCTGGTGACGAACGTGACACGAGCGACGACGATAGCGCACCGGGCAGCGACACCGGCGGCGAGGCAGATCCTGACAACGGCGAAGACGGCGACTACGTAGACGACGACCACAGCTCCGAACCTGATAAGCTGACCCAGGCTGTGGCCAAAGCCCTTGCAACTGAAGACGCGTTCGGTCACCCGGACGAAGAGGGTGTATATACCTCGGCCGGGTCGGCTCAGGTGCTGTTCGAAGCCGGGTTCGCCGGCTCCGGCAGCGTGGATATTATCCTTGGGGTGCGTGCTGTCAACGCCAGGGGTCGCAGCCGTGGAAACATCAACCTCCAAAGGCTTACAAGCGACGCCGAAGGAGCGCCGGTTTGGGAGCCGAGCGGGCAGTCGGCGGAAATCACGCCGGACGCATCTTCCTTTGAAGCGGTCAGCTTCACGCTGGAAGCGGGTGTAACCTACCGACTGGGGTTTTCCGGTAACGTCGATAATTGGTTCGTGAAGCACCCGTTTACCGACTAGAATCAGCGTCAGCAGATAGCCGATACACGGCAACAGGCGACCGTACGGCGCCCCGGCGATATCATCGCTGTCCGGGCCGTACGGTTTGTTTTGTTCTGAGGTCATCCCGTTGGAAAGGACAATTGACCAAGGAACACGATCTCACTACTGCGCGGGTGATGTCTGAGCCCGGTAATCTTCAGCAGGAACTGTACGCCGCAGAGGAGCGCTATCTGGGAATATACCTGTGCGCGCGACCTGCCGGACGGCAGTTGACGCCGCCTGGGACACTCTGTATCATTCCGGCGACATGCCGGTCTTGAACGAATCCCGGTTCCAGATTGACACGCGTTCGGCAGTCCGGGTGCTGCCGTTCAGCGCCCCTGCCTTCATCACCTGCGCCGTTGCCGGCGACATGGGCCCGCCGGAGCTCGGGGAGACCGATGCTCGCCATACCGCACTGACTGCGGCCGGCTTAAGCGGCTATCGGTTGCTGACGGTGAAGCAGGAGCACACCCTTACGGTCCTTGATGCCGAAGCTGTGGCGGCTAAGCTCAGCGCCGGGCCTGAAACAGCGCTGCGCCCGGTGGCCGACGGCATTGCCGGCGACGCGGCCGGCGCGCCCGGCCATGTCTTGGGGGTAACCGTCGCAGACTGCATGCCGATCTACCTGCATGACCGCGAGCACGGCGCGGTCGCGATGTTGCACTCCGGCTGGAAGGGCACCGGCATCCTTCTGAGCGCGCTCAGGAGGATGGAGGAACGCTGGGGTACACGCGCGAACGCTACCGAGGTGCTGCTTGGGCCGGCAATTCAGGCCTGCTGTTACGAGGTCGACGCGGAGCGCGCCGAGGGCTTCCAGAGGACGTTCGGAGAGCGCGCCGCCGTCCGCCGTGGCGGACGGTGGTACCTTGACCTTCAGTACGCTAACCGGAAACTCGCGGAAGAGGCGGGCGTGCGCGACCTTGCGGTCTGCACCAACTGCACCTGCTGCGGTGACGGATTGTTTTCGTATCGACGTGACGGCCCCAGCGGCTACCGGCGGATGCTGGCCGGAATCGCGGTAGAGTGAGGGGGCCGGAGAGTGACGGGGCAGGTGGCCGGCGAAATATCGACACATCAAACATCGACACTATGGTCGACACCGGAAGGATAAGTGATGCAGGAAATGCTCGAGATGAAACAGCAGTGGCACGATCTGGCGTTGAAACATCTGCGCACGCTGGCTCGCGATGAGTACGGGGTTGAGCCTGATGCCGTCGACGGTTCGGAGCTTGTGGTCTCAACGCCGCCTGAGGAGAAACTCGGGGACTTGGCGCTGCCGGTGTTCCCCTACGCCAAGGTGTTCCGCACCGCGCCGCCGAAGATCGCCGCACAGCTGTGTGAGCGGGTCAACCCCGAGGCGGATAAGCTCGGGCTGGGTGCGGCGGAAACCGCCGGCGGCTATCTCAATGTGCGGCTGCAGCGTGATCGGCTGATTGAGCCGATACTGAGCGCCGTGCTCGAGCAGCAGAGCGAATACGGCCGGGTACACACGCTCGACGGTGTACGCACCGTCGTGGAGTTTTCCTGCCCCAACACCAACAAGCCGCTGCATCTCGGGCATCTACGCAACGACGCCCTCGGCGAGAGCGTCTCGCGTATTCTGAAGTTCGCCGGCGCCGAGGTCCGCAAAGTGAATCTCATCAACGACCGCGGCGTTCACATCTGCAAATCGATGCTGGCCTACAGGAAGCTTGGCAACGGCGCAACTCCCGAATCCGAGGGGGTGAAGTCCGATCACTTCGTGGGCGAGTACTACGTGCGCTATAGCCGGTGGGCAGCCGAAGACCCTGACGCCGAACAGCAGGCAAAGGAGATGCTGCAGCGCTGGGAGCAGGGTGATCCGAAAACGGTCGAGCTGTGGCTGCAGATGAACCGCTGGGCGATAGAGGGAATCGAAGAGACCTATCGGCGTACAGGTGTGAGCTTTGATGCGGTCTATTTTGAGAGCGAAACCTACAAGGCCGGGCGTGAAGAGGTGCTCAAGGGCCTTGAGCGTGGTGTGTTCTACCAGGCGGAGGACGGCGCGGTCTGGGTTGACCTCAGCGATATCGAACTCGATCAAAAGGTGCTTCTCAGGAGCGACGGCACCTCGCTGTATCTGACTCAGGACATCGGGACGGCGATACAGCGGCACGACGACTGGCCGTTCGAGCGTATGATCTATGTCGTTGCTTCGGAACAGAACTATCACTTCAAGGTGTTGTTCAACGTGCTCGAGCGTCTCGGCTTCGAGTGGGCGCGGAACCTGTATCACCTGTCTTACGGAATGGTGAATCTGCCGGAAGGCAAGATGAAATCGCGCGAAGGGACGGTGGTGGATGCCGACCTCCTGCTCGACAAGCTGAACGAGATGGCGGTCAACGAGATCAGGACCAAGGCACGCGAATCTGAGATCACCGATCTGAGCGGTACCGCCGAGAAGATTGCGCTCGGGGCGCTGCACTACTTCCTGCTGCAAACCAGTCCCAACAAAGACATGATCTTCGATCCGGGGGCATCGCTCTCGTTTAACGGGAACACCGGCCCGTACCTGCAGTATACCTGCGCGCGCATCTCGAGCATCATGCGCAAGGCCGAGGCAGGCGGCGCTACCGGCGCGGACAGTGGCGCGTATCGCCTGCCTGAGGATGCAGCTCTGCAGCTTACCCACCCCGAAGAGTGGCAGCTCGTGAAACAGCTCGCAGGCTTTCCGGAGGCGGTCATGCAGGCCGCCGAAGGTCTTAATCCAACGATCATCACCACCTATGTCTATGATATCGCGAAGACCTTCTCCGGTTACTACCACGAGGTTCCGGTACTGAGGGCCGGAAGTCCGGCCCAGGTGCAGGCACGGCTTGCGTTGGCGGCAGCAGTACGGCAGGTCATCGCCAACGCCCTGTGCCTGATCGACGTGCCGTTTCTCGAGCGCATGTAGGCGCGCGTGTGGGTCAGCACGGGAGCGGGGAGCCCTGAGCCGCGAGATCGGAGCCTTGGGATTTACTGAGTCCTACACAAGCGTAGTCTTTCGGCCGACAAACCCTACTATGATGTAGGACTTGTGTTTCACTATCTGGTCAGTCTCGCCCCGTAACTCGCGATACTATTTCGACTTACGCGAGGTGCGCCGGATATGGCACACCCCTTGCATAGTTATACGTTACGAATGAGTGAATATTCCATTCGTAACTGTATGCGAGGGGACCACAATGTATCATCAGCGACCACAGCAGGTCGGCCTGTACGACTCGCGCTTTGAGCACGACGCGTGCGGTGTCGGTTTCGTAGCACATCTTCATGGTCAACAGAGTCACCGGATTATTCAGGATTCGCGTCAAGTGCTCACCAACATGACGCACCGGGGCGCGGTCGGCAGTGACAAGAACTCCGGCGACGGTGCCGGCGTTCTCACCACGCTGCCGCATGCGCTGTTGGGCGCGGTGGCCCACGCTGAGCTCGGGATACCCCTGCCGGAGCCGGGCCGATACGCCGCCGGCATCGTCTTTCTGCCCCAGGACCGGTCTCGGCGCGAACGCATCAAAGCGCGCATCGACGAGGTGATAGACTACTTCGGACAGCGGGCGCTGGGTTGGCGTCGTCTCCCAACCGACAACAGCGCGATCGGCCCGTCCGCGGTCGCTTCGGAGCCCGTGATGGAGCAGCTGTTTGTCGGCGCCGGCGAAGAGCCAGATCAAAACGCGTTCGAGCGAAAGCTGTATCTGATCAGAAAGCGTGCCACGCGCGAGCTCCGCAGCGACGAAAGCGATCCGGAGAGCTTTTGTTACTTCTGCACGCTGTCGAGCCGGGTGATCGTGTACAAAGGGATGCTGATGCCGGAGCAACTGTTCAGGTATTTCCCGGACCTCAGCGATCCGCGTTTCGAGAGTCACATCGCGATGGTGCACTCGCGCTTCTCGACGAACACGTTTCCGAGCTGGGACCGCGCGCAGCCGAACCGCTTTATGAGCCATAACGGCGAGATCAACACCCTGCAGGGTAACCTCAACAAGATGCGCTCGCGCGAAGGCATGCTCGCTAGCCGATTGTTCGGCGATGAGATCTGCGAGACCTTTCCGGTGGTGGAGCCGGACTGCTCGGATTCGGGAAACTTCGACAACGTGCTCGAGC
>PUPD01000198.1 GCA_003552985.1 Spirochaetaceae bacterium | reverse complement strand
GGACGGAAACGAGCTTGAAGGCCGTCAACTCAAGGTTAACGAAGCGAAGCCCCGCGAAGACAATCGGCGGGGGGGATACAACGATCGATACTAGGCCCCAGGCCTTCGACGAATCTCCATAGAAACGAAAAAGCATAAAAGGGTTCGGCCTCGCCGGGTATCATCCCGGCGCGGTCGGACCCTCTTTCTTTCGGACCGGCAACCGGGATAGCCTGGCGGCTCCATAAGCCGACGGTTACTACGCCGGGCAGCGGCGCGACGAAGCTGCAGCATATAGAGGAGCTGCTGCAGGCGGTGGTGCGGTGTCGACGTTTGGCCGAGATCGAACCCTTTGAGCTTGTGCGGATTCGGTCGAAGGGGTGCACTGAGGTAAAGTATGGAGCGCATCATGAAAATCGGAAGAAACGACCCTTGCCCGTGTGGCAGCGGGAAGAAATACAAACACTGCTGTTACGCGAAGGACAGCGTCAAACACGAGCCGGAAGCGGTTGCCGAGGAACAAACGCTGAACGAAGGCGTTGATGCGCCCGGTGATGTCGAAAACGTCGAAGCAGGCCGCAAGCAGGGCCGCGCCCAAGATAAGGGCCGCCGGCACTTTCACGGCAACTCGACCGGTCAATCGGGTTCGGTCAGTCCGCGTCCGTATCGAGGATCGCAGCGCGGAAGCTGATTACAATCGATACCGTCAACAGCCACAGTTTGACCCGCGAAGAGATCTACGGCGATGACGGTAACAGTTATAAGGCTCCGGGGTAACCGGACAACGCATCAACCTCGTCGCCATTGAGCAAACGCACGGTGTTTCGGCGATCGTTAGACTTGATGCTACCGGCTTTGCAGCATACGGTGGCGTTAGAGCGCTGGATCCTGAGAGAGGCTAATCGGTCAGGGCAGGTATCTCTCGATCTCTAATTCGCGGTGCACGATCGAAGGCGATGTTCCATATCCTCATTCGATATTACGCGGCCGGCACGAGAGTCTTCGAGACCACGCTCAACCATGCGTTCCTTCACGTTCGACATATTGCACCCCATCTAACCCTGAGTGCGGGCTCGACTACTCCCGGCCCTTCTCCTGCGAGAGTTTCTACCTGTGTCCGTCTCTGTTCCTGACCATGGCCCGGTTGGGGATGACTGTGCAGTTTGACAAGCTTAAATGGTAGCATTATGCTATCAATATGAAATCGCTACATATCCGCGATCTTGACGAAGGTGTATTGCAGAGATTGCGCAAACGAGCGAAACACCATCATCGGTCGCTCCAAGGCGAGCTGCGGGCAATTCTTGAAGACGCAGCGCGCTACGCTCCGGATGACGAAACGCTCGACGACCTCGAGCTGATCACAGTCGACACCGGCAACAGCCACAGTTTGACCCGCGAAGAGATCTACGGCGATGACGGCCGGTGAATCACTCCTGGTGGATACCAACGTACTTCTCTCGGCAACCGATCGCTCCCGGACCGAACATGCTCGTGCGCGTCAGTTGTTTGGGCGCTGCCGTAACGCGGGACTCCACGCAACGTGGTGCGGGCAGATTATGCGTGAGTACCTGGTTGTCGCCACACGACCGATCAACGCCAACGGGCTCGGGCTTGCGCTCACTGACGCGCTTGAGAACGTCAGGCGGCTACGGCGTAACATGGTTTTTGCTACACGAGAACGAACAGGTTGCGTTAACACTTCTGAAGCTGGTGCAAGAGTCCGGAGCAAGTGGTAAGCGTATCCATGACGCCAACCTCGCAGCCGTAGCCCAAACGCACGGGGTTCCCGCGATCGTTACGCTTGATGCTGTCGGCTTTGCAGCATACGGTGCTGTCAGAGCGCTGGATCTCGAGCAGCTGTGGGCCGAAACCATCTCTTGATTGTCGGCGGGCGACAGCTCCGTCGGTACAACCTCGCGGCCACAGTACATGCAGGCGCAGAGCTCATTGTACGTGATACACCTTTCCAAGCACCGGCAGATGGATGAGCGTTGCAACTACCGGCCCGGCGCCGGCGGCCTCGAGTGCATCGCGATAGAGCCTGAGCTGCGGCGCAAAGCCGGCGACACGCCGGGCGGCGTCTGGGCCGGCGAAGCTCTTGTGGTCGAGAATCACGCAGCCCTGGGCGGTTTCCACAAGCAGGTCTACCCAGCCCTCGGCACGGCTGCCGTTCTCAAGGCGCAACGAGATCGGCCACTCGCGGTGCAGACGCGTAACCTCGTAGCTCGACGAGAGGAACTCGGTGAGTCTACGGTAGGTGAGGACGACGTTCGGCGGGGCCACCGCATGGCCGAGGCCGTAGGCATCGAGGAGTCGCTCCGTGGTCCGGAGCAGCCGATCCTCTGAGATCCCGGGGTACGCGGCGGCGTATACCGCGTGCAGCGCGTTTCCGAGCGCGGTTTCGTTCACGCCGCCGCTGCCGGAGCCGGCGCTGCTGGGGTGTTCTCTACTGGGGTCGGCGGCGCTGCCGGGACCGGCGGAGCCGCCGGCAAGAGGGATGCGTTCGCCGAGGTCCGCGAACAGGGTGGCGCCCGGCGCGTCGCCGGCGGCGTCGGCCTCGCCAGGCGCTGCCGTCATGCTGACGAGCGAGCTCGGCGAGAGATAGGCGGGCGGATGCTCCACCGGCGTATCGCAGGCGGGCTGAAGGTAGCGCGCGGCGGGCTTCCGTACGGCGGAGCGCGCCGGCGATTCGGGGGCCGGCTCCGGGTCGAGCACGCGGGTGAGGGTGTCGAAGCTTTGGTCGCCTGCGCGCAGCGGCGCGCGGCTGCCGGCGGGTGAATCCTCGTCGGGACGCGGCCATTGGAGTACCGGCCGGCCTCCGGCTCCGGCAAGCTCCTCGACCCACGCGGCCTGAACCTCGCCGGTGTGCTTTCGGCGGGCGGCGAGGACGAGCTCATCGCGCGCTCTGGTTATGCCGACGTACAGCAGCCGAAGCGACTCATCGCGCGAGGTCTCGAGCGCTTGCCGGTAGCGGCTCGAGGCCTGGATTGCTTCGTCTATTCCGTCTATCTTTTTCTGTGCTCCGAACGGCCAGGGCCAGTAGCGAACGGCGCGGCCGGCGAGTGGATCGTCGAGGTCTATCGCCGGAGGCGACTCCACCGACGCGCCGAACGCGGTGCGGCTGCCGGTGCGCGTCTCAGAGTCGAGACTGGTGAGCACCACCACGCGCCACTCGAGTCCCTTCGCTCCGTGATAGGTGAGCACCTGCACGGTGTCGTCGCCGGTGCCGGTGGCCTGCTCAGGGGCCTGTTCGCCGCAGTAGCGGATGAACCCGGGGACGGTCGCCGCGCTGCGGCGGGCGTCGCATGCGGCGAGATACTCGGCGCAGACGCCGCGCAGGGTGTCGAGGTTGGCTCTGCGCCGCTCGCTTTGCGGCCATCCGGCGATGAGGCGGGGAAGGTCCTGCAGGGCGATGCTCCGCTCGAGCGCCTCGTCGGGCGCAAGGCGCGCTATGCCGCCGCGCGCCTCCTCGAGCCGCTTAAGGAGCGGGTCGGCACGCCAGCGCTCCTTGGTTTTCGCCGGGGAGTCGATAAGCGTCTGCAGCCAGGCACCGTGCGCGCTGTGCTCGGGGTGGGTGTGCACGATCTCGGCGAGGGCGAGGGTGTCGTTGTCGTCAGCGAGAAAGCGGAGCGCCGCCATTGCAAGCCGGCACTCGGCGGTCTGCAGGAGCGTGCCGTGCCCAACCGAGGCATCGACCCCGAGCCGGCCGAGGCACCCGGCGATTCGCGCGCACTCCTCATTCCTGCGGCAGAGCACCGCGATCTCGCCGGGGCGCAGGTCGCCGCGCTCGGCAAGCAGGCGCGCAACCCCGTAGGCGGTAGCCGCCGCGTCGTCGGCCTGGTTGGTGGATCTGAGGTACCAGGTTTCGATGCGACCGCCCGCGGCCTCCGCGGCGCGTTCGGCCGGGATATCGAGGCTCACCGCTTGGTACCCGCGGGCGGTCAGGACCGCGCCGAACACAGCGTTTGAGAAACGAACGAGCTCCGCGCGGCTTCGCCAACTGTGCGTCAAGGTCGCGTGGGTGCCGAGGCGCTCCACCGCTGCGCTCATGAGCGCCGGGTCGGTGCCGCGAAAGCCGTAGATAGCCTGCTTGGGGTCGCCCACCCACAGGGAGTTACCCCAGAGATCGTGCAGGGCGAGAAAGAGCGCGAGTTGGACGGGGCTCGTGTCCTGAAACTCGTCGACGAAGATGCGCGGTCGCGACTCGGCGATCCCGGCCCGCACGCGCTCGTTTTCCCGGGCAAGCTGCAGGACGCGGGTTTCAAGATCGGTGTAGTCCATCACCCCTTGCGCGCGCTTGTACTCGGCGAAGGCATCGAGCGCGTCGGCGGCGCAGTTCATCACGCCGCGGGTCATGGTCTGCAGGTCGCGGTGAAACTCGGTGCTGTGCACGAACTCGGCGGCTACCGCGTTGACGGTATCGAGAAGACCCTCGGCGTCCTTGTTGACCGTTTGCTTCGAGAGCCTCGCGTACTCGCTCCATGGAATGGAGTCGCCGGCCGAGTGCCTGCGGACAAACCGTTCGAGCAGCTCGGTCGCCTTTGTCGTTTTACCCTTCGGTTTCTCAATCGCCTGCAGCGTCGCGAGCGCGGCCGCCGCCGCCTCGGCAACCCGCGCGGCCATGGTGCCGCCGGCCTCGCCGGCGTCGTCACGCCGCGCGCCGTCCCCACGCTCACCCGCGCCGGGGCTGCCCGCGTCCTCGCCGCTGCCACCGCCGTCGTCCCCGCCGCCGCTGCTTCCGCCGGCCTCGGCGAGGTTGTCAGCAGCGCCCCCACGCAACACCCGCGACAGCTCATCGGCCGAACGCCGGCCGGATGCGCGGAGCGCATCGGGCGCGATGGCGTTCGCCCGCGCAAGCTCGACGATATCCTTGAGCTCGCTGCGCCAGTCCGGCTGCCGGCCGTAGCCTGACCCGCTTTCGGTGAGCTCGAGCCGTTCGGCCACCGGTTCAAGCTCATCGGCATAGAGCTCGGCAAGCTCGGCTACCGCGATGCGGAAAAAGCGCGTGTCCTCGCCCTCCGGAAGCACCTCGACCGCTGGCGACAGCCCGGCGTCGATCGCGTACTCAGACAGAAGCCGTGCGCAGACGCTGTGAACCGTGCCAATATACCCTTCGAAGATGCGCTGCGCGTCGGCGCCGCGGCCCGACTCGATGAGCAGGCGCCGGATGCGTTCGCGAAGCTCGCCTGCCGCCTTGCGCGTGAAGGTCGTGGCGATGATCGCCGCGGGGTCGAGGCCGTCGCGTACCGCCTCGGCAAGCTCGTGGGTGAGATAGTAGGTCTTGCCGGTGCCGGCCCCGGCGCCGGTGATTCGGATGCCGCTCATACCGTGTCGCCCTCAAGGCCGCAGAGCCATTTGTAGTCGCAGAAGCGGCAGGGCGGCTTTTGGTAGAGAAGCCCACGCTCGCGCTGCGCGGCGCGAAGCCTCTCGCGCAGCTTGTCCTCGCTCGTCTCCTCCTCATCGCGGCGAATCGCTTCGGTCACTCCGGTCGCCTCGATCACGCCGCGGTTCATCTCTGTTAGGCGCTCCTCGCAGCCTCGCAGTGCGCGGTCGAATATCTCTTCCTCCGATAGCTCGCTCTCTACCGTCTCGCCTTTCAGCAGGGGGTTCGCGCTCAAGAGCTCTCCCTGCGCAAGCATGAAGTAGGCCGACCCCGTTGTGCCCGAGTCGGGCATGTCTGCCGCGGCGCCCGCCTTAGCGCCGCGTTGCGCCGCGCCGTGCTCCCGCTTCTCGGCTTCGCGCCTGCGTAGCATCCAGGAATACACCGCGAGCTGCAGCGCCTCGCCGCGCGCTATCTCTTCGCGGCGATAGCGCGAGCTGTTCGACCACTTGAGGTCGATGATGAAGGCGCGTCCGCCGGAGTCACGCGCTATGATATCGGCCGGGCCGCGCAGCGTCGTGCCGTCGAGGTCCACCTCCAGAAACTCCTCGGTTGCTTCAACGCTGAGCCCGGCGCGCTCGAGCGCTTCGGCCAGTCGCCGCACCGCAAGCGCGACCATCCTGCGCGTGCGCCGCCGCTCGATCTCACGGCCGGGCAGCAGCAGCTCGGAGGCCATGGCCTCGACCCCGGAATCAAACAGCGCTTCGGCCTGCCGCGCGGCTTCCTCCGGCTCAATACGCCCGGGGCCGTCCGCATACATGAGCTCAACGATGCGATGGCAAAAGGTGCCGAGCATCTTGTTGCCGCTCGGAATCTCGGCGGCGCTCGAGGCGGCGATCTCCGCGTGCCGTGAAAGCGTCCAGCGCATGGGGCAGCCGAGCAGGTCGCCGATGCTCGAGTACGAGAGCGCAGCCGGTCGTGCGATCGCGTTGGGGCCGACGGTGTAGCGGCCGTTTCCCTGCGGCGGTTCACGGCGGGCGGCTTCGGCGAGGCCTGCGCGTCTTCCGGCAAAGACGAGCTCGGGACCGCGAAACAGCTCTCCGGCTGACTGGGTTTGCAGGGTGGGGTAGTGCTGCCCGGCCGCCGTCAGCTCGTCGAGCCACGGGTGCGGGGTGGTCGCTTCGCCGAGCGCCCGCTCGGGGCAAACCATGACGAGCTGCTCGGTCGCGGCCTCAGACGGACGCCGCCATGCTGCGGCCTCCCGAAGGTGTGCGGTTTCGGCCTGGGGGAGGTGCACGCCTTCGGCCGCGAGTGCCTGCCGCTCTGCGGCGCTCCAGTGCGGGGCGGGTGGAACGCCGTGGTCGGTGAAGTTCCACCAGATCACGGTCGCGCTCGGGTCGATGATCTCACCGGGGTGTGTCGCCACCCGCCAGGGAGATGCTTCACGCTCCTCATCATGCGGCGGGGCCCCGGCTCCAATCACCGAGTCGATCATGCGCTCGAGGGTGGTGCGCGGAATGCGCCTGCCCCCGCCGCTCTCGCGCTCTCCGCCGCTGCCGGCCCGGCCCCCGCCACCGCCACCACCGCTCCCGCCGTCGCCACCGCCGTCGCCACCCTCACCACCACTTCCCACACATAACGCACTGAGGACGCGCGCATGCCCCACCGCCGTGGCCGCGGTGGCGTCCTCCTCCATTCTCGGAGCCAGGCGGTCGATGATGAGCCGGCAGCGTTCGGCTACCGCGCGCGCCGAAATGCCTTCGGTCGGGTCAAAGCGCTCGCCGGCAAGCAGGCGATGGAACTCCGCGGCCTCAGCCTCTGAGCGCTCGGCGGCGATCTTCTCAAGCGCCGCGTTCCAGGCCCGCCCGCCGATGCCGGGCTCCTCGGTGAGGGCACGGAGCAGTCGGCGCGCCGCGCCGCGGGGGACCGAGCTGTACTCGAGCGCGAGTAGCTCGGCGAGCCGGTATACATCCACCGGACGCCATGCGTTCTCAAACAGCAGGGGAAGAAGCTGCAGCGCACCCCGTCGAGCCGAAGCGGAGGCGTTTGCAACCACCGGAAGCCCCCGCTCGCGAAGCGCCGCGTCGAGCACCGCGCTCGCGCCGCTGCAGAGAAGTGTCACCTGCTCGTTCTCCTCGGCGGTTCCGGCGGCAAGCCAGGTAGCGACCGCTTCGGCCGCCTCCCACTCATCAGCGGCGGTGAGGAGGTGATACGAAGCTCTCACTGCCGGCCGCACCCCCGCACCACCCAGCTTGAGCGTCACCCCGCAGCGCTTAAGCCGCCCGAGCAGCTCCTGCCATGCCGGGGGAATATGGTCCCATGCGTCCACGATGGTAACGGTGTCGATATCAAGCACCGCCGGCGCGATCTCCTCCTAGGGTAGCTCGGCCGTGAGCGCCGCTAACTCGCCGAGCACCGCCCGCAGCCGCTCGCCGGGGCCCAGCGGCAGCACCGGTTCGGGCAATGCCTCGATGCCCGAGAGTGCGGCAAGACGCGGCGAGGCTGCGGATGCGAGCTCCGCCCTCCAGCCGGCCTCGGCAAGCTCATCGCGGAGCGTCAGGATCGTCGCCGCGGTGGACCAGGGGTCGGCCTCAAAGGAGTCGTGAAACCAGAGCCCCGGCCCGTCGAGCGCCTGCATGCGGCGCATCCAGGCATCGATCCGCTCCGCAGGGTGCGCCTCCGGCCCGCCGAGCCCCAGGCGCGACTCAAGCAGCCGCAGAAGACCGGCCCGGCCGGTTCGCAGCACCCCGGAAGCCGCGCCTTCGTGGGTCCATTCGCTTCCGTCGAGGTGATGGGAGTAGGTGAGGGTCATCGCCGAGGCTTCGGTCTTTTGCGTCGCGCTCATGAGCCTGGCACCCATTCTGGAACAGTCGCGCCCCCGCTGTCCACTGCCGCGGAGACCTCCGCAGGCAAGTTACCCGGCCGCAGAGGTGGCAAGCCGCTCGCCCAAAGCTCCGGGCAAGCGCCGGGGCAGCTCCCAGGGCGGGCGCTGTGGCAGCCGTGGGGGAGGGGGCTGTCGGCGCACCCCGCCTGCGGCGGGGCCGGGCGTGCTTCGGGCTCCGCGCGTGAACCGGCGCGCTACTGGCGTGCGCGCGCCTCGCGCTCCGGTGCCGCTGCGGGCTGAGGCGGCCGCCTGTGCTCCAGCGCCCGGCGATTGCCGGGCTCACTGCCGTGATTGCATCTTGGTGCCGACCACCGCTTACCCGCCTCATCCCTCCGCCGCACTGGGCGCCGCCCGCCGCTCCGCTCCCGGCCGGCGCCCACCCTCCGCATCTCCTTGCGCGGGGAGCTCGCTCGGCAACGCTTGTGGGCGCAAGTGCTTTGCAGGCGTCGCCGCCTCGTGTTTCGGGCACACCCTAGCAGGCAGGGAAGCGCCTACAGTGACGGGTCCAACAAGCCCTCAAGACGCGACTATAGACTGTCTCGATAGCGGACGATTCGCGTGTCTCTTGGCGTATCGCTGCCAAGTGCGGGAGCGGGCCATGGGTCTGACACGGGGTTTTCTCGTTCTAGGCCGGCACACCCGCAAATGCGAGCGTCACCATCGAGCCACGCCGCGATTTACCGCTGTATACTCAACAGCGTCTTTGAAGGTTGAGAAAAGCAGCGATTGCTCGGAACCGGAGAAATCACGGAGCCGTTCCCCGGAGAATGCCGACGCATGACTCCGGAACAACTCCCGATGAGCTTCAAAGAGCATGCACCAACTCTCGAGTATCGCCGGCTTGCGATCGAGAATTCGTTCTCGAGTCGGTAATCGATCACGCTTTTTGTTGTTTGCTTTCGGATGTACCGGGAGCAAGTTCCATAAGTCGTTGGTTCGCCAAAGGCTCCACGGAATCGCATGGTCGACGTCGAACTTATCTAACGGGCGGCCCGTCCATGCGCATTCAAGTGCAGATGTTTTCATGTGTTGTTCATAGGTGCCGCGAGCCAAAGCTGTTTCGCGTTCGTCGGTGCTCTTCTGCATCAGCACCTGCAAGATCACCGTGAAATCCACATTCGGATTCTGATGTCGGAGTGCGGCGCTGAACTCCGCCCAGCGTAAGGTCACCGAATCATCGATCCAACGTCCCATTAGTGCAAGCTCAGTCCAGATGCTCTCCGGCAGCGTCACCCTCTGTTTGGCGTAGCTAAACAGGTTCTTCCCGGTTTCATCATTGCCGGCATATCGAATTGGTTGCTGAATTGCTGACCGCAGCTTGCTCATGGTCTGATTCAGGCTTCTCACGGACGCCGGGGGCAAGCGGCCTGCGTCGTGGGCTGCACGAAATGCGCTATACCCACCTTGATGTTTCCATTGTTCTGCCAACTCTCGAAGCGGCGCCCTGAACGACATATCCGCCTTGGACTCGTCCCGAAACCTCTGGCCCTGCAGTATGAAACGATCTGCTCCCTGTTCAACAATTGGCCAGTAGTACTCGAGCCACAGCATCGCAATATGATCGATGCGTATAGACACACGGCCATCGGCGTGCCAGGAGACGATTCGATGGCGGTGAGTAGCGAGGTCACAAAGCGCGCGGATCAGCGCACACTTGTAGGTGTTTACTTTGCGATCGTCCCACAGCACCGACTCAATGGTTTCAACGGGTTTAAGCTCAGTGCCACTGCCTCGGACAAAGACCAGCGTGCGCCACGAAATCTCAGGTCGGCCCAGCTCATCGTCGC
>PUPD01000147.1 GCA_003552985.1 Spirochaetaceae bacterium | reverse complement strand
GGATGAGCTTGCGCAATGACTGAGATACTATTATGCTGCTCCCCAAAGTCACTCCGCAATCGCGAAGGAGTTTCAATCTCGTGAGAACTGATCGTTTCACCGTGATCGCGGCAACGCTTTCATTGGTATTCATCTTCGGCATCATTGCCCCGGCTGCCGCACAGAATACCACAGATGCGGACCAATCACCCGCGCAGGAATACCGTATTGCTTCCATTGAGTACGACCTTACCGGGCTCTCCCGTCAGTTCGCGATTGAAGCAATCGTGGAAGACCTCTATGAGGGCCGAGTGTTCACCACTGAGGAGCAGCTTGCAGCGTTCCTGGCGGATCAACAGCAAATCCTCCTGAATGAACGCACTCTGGCTGAAGCACAGGTGGAGTACGCGCTGAGTGAAGTTGAACCGGGAGTCTATGACGTCGACGTAACGGTACGCACGCGTGACAGCTGGAACATCATAGTGCTGCCGTACTTCAGATACAGCACCGATGACGGCTGGCTACTCAGCCTTCGACTGCGCGATTACAACTTCCTTGGAACTCAGGAGACCCTCGGGGTTGACTTTGACCGTGAGAGCGATGACGGAATCACCGATCTATCAGCCGGTGAGATCGGCATCAGCGCGGACCTCGCGTGGCCGTTTCACCGCTATGGCTATGACTGGCGCTGGTTAATCGGTCTTGACCTCGAGCTGGACCTGGAGGACGAAGAGTCCGAACTGGAGATCGTCACCGGCCTTGATTGGAGCTTTCCGTGGTTGTTCGGTCTTGACTGGACGCTCGGCGGCAGACAGAGCTACACCTACTTCGACCCCGCCGACCCGGACGGGCACTTGCTGCAGTCCGCAGTTCAGCTATCCACACGCGTGAACACGCCCTGGACGCTTCCGGCGTTCGGCACAATCACCTATCGGCCGGACTGGCGAGTGCGCCAACGATATCGCTTTGACGGTATCAGCATCGCCGCCCCGTTGGACCGCGGTGAGCGTGGTCCTGATGCGCGCTTTCGCCAGCGCTTGTCAGCCGGCAGAGTGGATTGGATCGGCAACTTCCGTCGTGGACGCGAGGTATCACTCGGTAACATCTACGAATACAACTTCTACCAGGCAGCCGACAAAGGCGCCGGCGAAGGATGGGAAAGCATTCGCCTTGAAACTGAAATTGAGGCGCATGAGACTGTCTCGGCGTTCGGTTTTTCGGGCCGCGCCGGAGCCTTCGTAGACATCGCCGACAGCGAGGAGTTCTCCGACGAAGTCCGCGGCATCCGCGAGCGCTGGGGCGGACGTGACTTATTGGATGGCGATTACGGGTTCTACACCAACCTGGACGCCGGCGTGAGCGTAATCCGTGTGCGGCCGATCGGTGAAGTCATTCTGAACTTTTTCCTGGACACAGGCCGAGCAGGTTCGCGTGAGGACGGCTGGGACGACATGCGCTACGGCGGAGGTTTCGAGCTGTTTTTGTTCCCGCTCCCGACTCGGGCCTTCTACATTCGCGGCTCCATCGGCTGGGACCTCGAAAAGGTTGCCGACGACGGGCAGCTGCGTGGCGACGGGCGCACCGACATCTTCTTCGGCCTCGATCACCACTACTGAGCCTGCGCCCCGCGCGCGGCACACGGCCAGCGGAGCTCGCGCGCCGCTATTCGTCCTCGTCGTCGTCCTGGCGGGCCTGCAGGTCCTGCAGGTGCCGCGCGTGAGCGCGGCTTACGAGAAACCTGATCACTTTCGGTAGCTGCTGCATCTGCTGCGCGACGAAATCGGCGATCTCGGTCGTGCTTGGCTCTTCGTCGAACTCGATTTCCGAGAGCGCGTCCTCGGGGTCGCGGATGACTAGCGGTATGATCAGCGCCTGGCGCACCTGCTCGTCATCGCGCACGTACATATCGCCGCCGGCAAGCACGAAGCCGCGCCAGAACGCCTCGGCCCAGCGCGAGGCCTGATAGCGGTCGTCCTGCCCGGGATCCTTGCTTCTAAACGGCAGCTCCACCTTGTTCTCGCTGATTGAGTCCGCCACGGGGTTGTAACTATCTATGATCGCGTGCAGAAGCCGCTTGACGTTCTTCTCGCTCTTGAAAACGCCCTGCGGAGCCTTCATCTCACCGTCGGCGCGCAGAATCTCCTCGATCCAGGCCATCGGCTCAGGATCCCCCGGCGCCGACAACAGCCCGGTGTAGAACCCATGGATCTGCACCGCGCTCATCGGCTGTGTGGAAAACTCGTACAGCAGTCCTTCAAGTTCCTTCGTCGTCATCGTTCTCCCTCTGGGCGCGCACCGGCGGCCGGCGCTGGTCGGGCGCCGAGCTCCCCCGGATCAGCTGTAGCCGAGGATGTGCGCGCCGTAGGTGCGGTACCAGTTGACGAAGCGGCGGATGCCCTCCGGCACCTCGATCCGGGGCCGGTAGCCGAAGTCTTGCTCGAGCGGCTCAACATCGGCCCAGGTTGCCGGCACGTCGCCCGGCTGCATCGGCAGGTACTCCTTCTCGGCCGGGATGCCCAGCTCGGCCTCCAGCGCCTCGATGAACTCATGCAGACTCACCGGTGCCCCATGTCCGATATTGTACACCCGGTAGGGCGCCGGCGACCACGAGGGGTCCAGATCTTCCAGCGACTCGAGCGTTTCCGTGTCCGGCGGGCCGTCGGTCGGCTCCTGGGGGTTGTCGAGCACGCGCACCACGCCCTCGACGATATCGTCGATGTAGGTGAAGTCGCGCTTCATGTTCCCGTGGTTGAAGATCTGGATGGGCCGCCCGGCGAGGATCGCGCGCGTGAAGAGAAACAGCGCCATGTCCGGGCGGCCCCACGGGCCGTACACCGTGAAAAACCGAAGGCCCGTGGTGGGTATCCCGTACAGGTAGCTGTACGTATGCGCCATGAGCTCATTCGCCTTTTTCGTGGCGGCATAGACGCTCACCGGATGGTCGTCGGTGTCGGTGGTCGCAAACGGCATGCCCGCATTCAACCCGTAGACACTCGAGGTGGAGGCGTAACAGAGGTTGTTGATGGTGTAGTCGCGGCACGCCTCGAGCACGTTCAAGAACCCGGCGATATTGGACTCGACATAGGTGTAGGGGTTCGTAAGGCTGTAGCGAACGCCGGCCTGCGCGGCTAAGTTGCACACCGCGTCAAAACGCTCGTTGCGGCAGAGTTCGTGCAGCCCGTCGCGTTGCTGCAGATCCATGCGGATGAAACGATAGTTGGGGTACTTCGCCGATGTGGTGATCGCTTCATGGATCTCGGCCGCCGCCGGCGAGATTCCGCTCTCGGCGAGCCGCGCGTACTTCAGCCGAATGTCGTAATACTCGTTCAGATTGTCGACGCCCACCACCTCGTCGCCGCGCCTACAGAGTCGCTCGGCGAGATGGTAGCCAATGAACCCGGCGGTGCCGGTTACCAGAATCTTCATACTGCATCGTCCTTCGGCCGCCGGCCGCACGCGGCGGATTACGATATCTCGCGCTGCAGCTCGTCGACCTTGTCGACCGCTTCCCAGCTGAAATGATCTCGCCCGAAATGCCCATATGCGGCAGTCTGCTGATAAATCGGCTTCTTGAGGTCGAGCATGCGGATCAGCCCCGCCGGCGTGAGGTCGAAGACCTTCTGCACCGCCGCCTCAATCGCTGTTTCCGGAACCGCCGCGGTACCGAAGGTATCAACCGTCACCGAGATCGGGAACGGCACCCCAATCGCGTACGAAACCTCGAGCTCGCAGCGCTTCGCGAGGCCGGCCGCTACGATATTCTTCGCCACGTAGCGCGCCATATAGGCTCCCGACCGGTCAACCTTGGTCGGGTCCTTGCCTGAGAACGCGCCACCGCCGTGTCGGCCCATGCCGCCGTAGGTATCAACGATAATCTTGCGCCCGGTGAGCCCGCTGTCGCCGTGCGGTCCGCCGATCACGAAGCGGCCGGTCGGGTTGATGAAGTACTGCGTGTCGTCATCGAGCAGCCCGGTAGGCTCGAGCACCGGCCTGATCACCTTCTTTATGATGGTCTCGCGAAGCTCATCATAGCCGACGTTGTCGTCGTGCTGCTGACTGAGAACAACCGTGTGGACGCGCGCCGGACGGTTGTCCTCGTATTCAACCGTCACCTGGCTCTTCGAGTCCGGCCGCATCCAGGTAATCAGCCCGTTCTTGCGGCACTCGGTTGCACGCAACAGGAGTTTGTGCGCATACATGATCGGCGCCGGCATCAGCTCGGGGGTTTCGTCGCAGGCAAACCCGAACATCATCCCCTGGTCACCGGCGCCCTGCTCGCCCTCGTACAACCCTTTACCCGAGACGCCCTGGTTGATGTCCGGACTCTGCGAGTGAATGGCGTTCATCACGCTCATGCTCTCGTAGTCCAGCCCGTAGGACGGATCGGTATACCCGATGCGCTTGGCAACACCGCGCGCGACCTCCTGGATATCTACGTACGTGCTGGTGGTTATCTCGCCGCCTACCAGCACCATGCCGGTGGTGGTGAACGCCTCGCAGGCAACGTGCGACTCGGGGTCGTCGTTGAGGCAGGCGTCGAGCACTGCGTCTGAGATCTGATCGCAGATCTTGTCCGGGTGTCCCTCGCTCACAGATTCTGAGGTAAAAAGGAATCGTCGTTTATCCATGTGGTCTCCTAAGCTTTAGTAGCGATACGACTCGCTCTTGAACGGTCCCTGTTGCGGAACACCGATGTACTCAGCCTGTTCGGGAGTGAGGCTTGTAAGCTTAGCCCCAATCTTCCCGAGATGCAGACGCGCCACCTCTTCATCCAGCTCTTTAGAAAGCGTGTACACGCCGATCGCGTACTCGCCCCGCTTGGCAGCCAGGTCGATCTGTGCCAGCGTTTGGTTTGCAAAACTGTTCGACATCACGAAGCTCGGGTGCCCCGTGGCACACCCCAGGTTCACCAGCCGGCCCTCGGCCAGCACAAAAATCGAATGCCCGTCCGGAAAACGGTACTGATGCACCTGCGGCTTGATCTCGATGCACTCTACGTCGCTGCGCGCATTCAGCGCCTCAACCTGTATCTCGTTGTCGAAGTGCCCGATGTTGCAGACGATCGCCTGGTCCTTCATCCGCTCCATCTGCTCGACGGTGACGACGTCGCGGTTGCCGGTGGCTGTGACGTAGATGTCGGCCCACCCGAGCGTATCTTCCAGCGTCTTCACCTCGTAGCCTTCCATCGCCGCCTGCAGCGCGCAGATAGGATCGATCTCGGTCACCACCACGCGCGCGCCCAGCCCGCGCAGGCTCTGCGCGGAGCCCTTGCCGACGTCGCCGTAGCCGCATACCACACCGACCTTGCCGGCAATCATAACGTCGGTGGCGCGCTTGATCCCGTCCACCAGGCTCTCGCGACAGCCGTACAGGTTGTCGAACTTGCTCTTGGTGACCGAGTCGTTGACGTTGATGGCCGGAACCAGCAGCATCCCGCTACCGGCACGCTGATAAAGCCGATGGACGCCGGTGGTGGTCTCCTCGCTCACACCCTGCCATTCCGACACCACCTGGTGCCACCAGCTCGGACGCTCCTCGGCGATTCGCTTCAACAGGGCCTTGACGACGCGCTCCTCGGCCGCGTCGGCCGGCTGGTCCACCCAGTCGTCGCCCTGCTCGAGCTCATAGCCCTTGTGGATCAGGAGCGTCGCATCGCCGCCGTCGTCGACCACCTGGTGCGGTCCGCTGCCGTCAGGCCAGCTGAGCGCGTCGAGCGTGCACTGCCAGTACTCCTCGAGGGTCTCGCCCTTCCACGCGAACACCGGCGTGCCCTTCGGCGCTTCCGGTGTCCCTCCGGTCTCCGGACGCCCGACCACCACGGCCGCGGCCGCATGATCCTGGGTCGAGAAGATGTTGCAGCTCGCCCAGCGCACATCCGCGCCGAGCTCAACCAGAGTCTCGATCAACACCGCCGTCTGAATCGTCATATGGAGGCTGCCGGTAATGCGGATACCCGCCAGCGGCTTCAGCGGCCCGTACTTCTCACGCACGGCAATAAGCCCCGGCATCTCCTTCTCGGCAATCTCGATCTCCTTGCGCCCCCACGCAGCCAGGCGCAGGTCCCGCACCCGGTACTCCACGCCGGCGGCGCCCTGAGCAGCCCCAACGCTCCGAGCACCCGCCGAGTCCGCCCCTTCGGACTGACCCCCTTTCGACCTGGTGCCTCCCGCCGAGCTACCCTTCCGGGTCGCGGAATCTCTGTTCGTATCTGTCTTACTTGATTTCATCGGTCTGCCTCTCCTTGCGCTGCCGTAGTGTAGCGCATTCCTCCCAGTTCGTGAAGGAACGCGCAGGGCTTCGATGGGGCACGGGGCACCGCAGCCACGGACGCGGGATTTTCGCACGCCAGAAACCGTCGGAATTTTGCGTCAAAGTTAACATAGGTTGGCATACGCGTTGTTAGCATTCCGAGGCACGCCGAGCCCCGGCGCGCGCCGGGCCGGGATGGGGCCGCGGGGCCTAACCTGCATATCTCAGCCCGGGCTGAGTCTGTCACCCCCCATACGCCAACAGGACCCCAGCATGCCCCTACCCGGCACGCAGGCCGCCCACTGCAATCTGCCGCCAACCGTTACACTTTGCCGCCAACCGTTACAATCTGCCGCCAATCGTTGCAATCTGCCGCCAATCGTTGCACTTTGCCCCCAACCGTTGCGACCCGCGGCGAACTGTCCCCACCACCGGACTGAACCCAGTACGATCCCGGACCCGAGACTAGCCCCCTGCAGAATAGACGCGGGTTGGTTCCGCGGAGGACTCTCGCTTCCTCAGGATAGACCGACAGGGTCGCCGCTTCAAGATAGACCCTCGCTGCAAGATCGACCCTCGCTGCAAGATCGACCCTCGCTTCAAGATCGACCCTCCGGGGGCTGGGCCTGCAGGATGCTCTCAAGGGATGGCCTTAACGAGGGATGGTCTTAACGAGGGATGATCGCAGGATCGTCCGGCAAAAGAGTCCCGGACGAGATCCCAGGTCGGTAGTCGGATAGGCCGCCCAGATCGGCGTCCGGGTGGGCCCCGGGTCAGTGTCGGGATCGGGATCGGGATCGGGATCGGGATCGGGATGGGTGATGTTAACATTGTTGCAGCGAGGGGGTGTTAACTTTGACGCAAAATTCCGACGGTTTCCGGCGCGAAATTGTCCCAGAGCCGATTCCGTCTAACGCTCGGTTCTCGGGACCCGGGGGTTCCCCGCCCCGGAGCCCCGGGGTGGGGGCCCCAAGGGGTGGGGGTCAGGGTTCCAGGCGTAGGATGAGATCCTTGACCGCTTTGACTTCGTCGAGGCGCCTGAGGGGCATTGTGTGCGGGGCCTCGTGCAGGAGGTCAGGATTCTCGCGTGCCTCCTTGATGATCGTTTCCAAAACCTCGACGAAGGCGTCGAGCGTGCGCTTGTTCTCGCTTTCGGTCGGCTCGATCATGAGGGCCTCTTTGACGATCAGCGGGAAGTAGACCGTGGGCGCGTGCATGCCGTAATCCAGCAGGCGCTTGGCGATATCCATCGTGCGGATTTCCTCAGCACCTTCGATTCTGCCGCCGGCAACGAACTCGTGCATGCAGCGGCGTTTGTACTTCAGCGGTAGGAGCCTTTCGATCCGGCTCTTGAGGTAGTTAGCGTTCAACACCGCGTTTTCTCCGAGCTCACGCAGCCCGGACGCACCGTGCATCAGTATGTAGGTGAACGCGCGCACGAGCATGCCGAAGTTTCCGTGATGCAGCTTGAGCCGTCCGATACTCTGCGGGGGGTCGCTGAAGTAGTAGGGGCCGCCTTCCTGATCGCAGGCCACGATCGGTCCCGGCAGGAACGGGGCCAGCTGCTCGGTAGTAGCCACCGGACCAGCTCCCGGACCGCCACCGCCGTGCGGGGTGGAGAAGGTCTTGTGCAGGTTGAAATGCATGACATCGATCCCGATGTCCGCCGGGCGCAAGGTGCCGAGCAGGGCGTTCATGTTGGCGCCGTCTCCATAGACCAGTGCGCCGCATTCGTGGAGCGCGCTCGTGACTTCCTCGATTCGTTCCTCGAACAGCCCGAGGGTGTTGGGATTGGTGATCATCAGCGCCGCTACGGTATCATCGCACCCTTCTTTGAAGGCCTTGAGGTCGATGTTGCCGTTGGGGTCCGAGGGAACCTCGACCGGCTCATAGCCTGCCATCGTGACGGTGGCGGGGTTGGTGCCGTGAGCGCTGTCAGGGATCAGAACCTTGTTGCGATCGGTGTCGCCGCGCGCCTCATGGTAGGCTCGAATCATCATGATGCCGGTGAACTCACCCTGGGCGCCGGCGGCGGGCTGCAGACTGACGGCGTGGAAGCCGGAGACCGCAGCGAGTTGCTCCTGCAGGCGATACATCAGCTCGAGGCTTCCTTGTGAGAGCGCCTCCAGCTGCAGCGGATGGTGACCGACGAAGCCCGGCAGTGAAGCCATCGCGTCGTTGACCTTGGGGTTGTACTTCATCGTACACGAGCCGAGCGGATAGAAGTTGGTGTCGATCGAGAAGTTCAGCTGCGAAATCTGGGTGAAATAGCGCACCACGTCCGGCTCGCTGAGCTCGGGTAGCTTGAGCTCGTCGCGGACGAGATCCTCCGGAAAGGCGCTCGCCGGAACATCGCACTCAGGCAGAATCGCGGCGCGGCGGCCAGGCTCGGATTGTTCGTATAGCAGCGGGGGAATCGTTTTGTTCATGACGACGCGGCCTCCTTTAGCGGGTTACGCTGTCGAGCGCCGAAACCAACGCATCGATATCGTCTCGCGTGTTCATCTCAGTCACCGCAACGAGCAACTGGTTGCGGCGCGCCTCAAAATAGCGGCCGAGGTCCAACCCGGGCACGATCCCGCGCGGAGCGAGCGCGTCGACGATCTCGGCTGCCGGGCGCGGCGTGTCGACCACAAACTCCTTGAAGAAGCGGTTGTCGTCCGGCACCGAAAAACCGGGGAGCTTCTCCATCTCGGCGGCCGCGTAGTGACTTTTGTGATAGCACAGACTCGCGACCTGGCGCAGGCCGGTAGGGCCCATCAGCGCGAGGTAGATTGCGGCACGCAACGCCATCAGACCTTGGTTGGTACAGATGTTACTGGTTGCCTTCTCGCGCCTGATGTGCTGCTCACGCGTGTTGAGCGTGAGCACGAAACCGCGGTTGCCTTCGGCGTCGGTGGTCCGACCGACGAGGCGGCCGGGCATCCGTCGCACGAGTTTCTGTGTGCAGGCGAAGATCCCGAGGTAGGGGCCGCCGAACGACAGGTCGATGCCGAGCGGCTGCCCTTCGCCGACGACGATGTCCGCCCCTTCGGCTCCCGCCGGGCGGAACAACCCGAGGTAGATCGGATCAGTGTGCACGACGAGCAACACGCCCTTGGCATGCAGCTCATCGGCGAGGCCGGCAAGATTTCGAATGCGCCCGAAGAAGTCGGGGTTCTGGACGATCACGCAGGCGGTTTCTTCGTCGGCGGCCGCGGCGAGCTGCTTCAGCTCGGCCTCGCCGAGCTGCTGCTCGGGCTCCCCACCAGCGGTATGATACGCCTCAACCGAGGCCCGCGCAGCCGCGCCGGACGCGCCGGCGGCACCGCCGGTGGACCCACCGCCGTTCGCCGACCCATCGAGCGCCATCAGCTGTACCTTCATCGCCTGCAGATAGGCCTGCATCACCGCGCGGTACTGCGGATGCAGCCCGCCGGAGATCAGGACCTTCTTGCGCTTGCCGCGCGAGTTGTTGACCGCCATCAGCGCCGCTTCCGCAACCGAGGTAGCGCCGTCGTAGTGCGAGGCGTTGACGACCTCCATTCCGGTTAGCTCGCAGACCATGCTCTGGTACTCGAACATCGCCTGCAGCGTGCCCTGACTCGCTTCCGGCTGATAGGGCGTGTAGGCGGTAGCGAACTCGGCCCGCGAGGCGAGGCTGGGCACGGCGCGCGGAATGAAATGGTTCCAGGCGCCGGCGCCGAGAAACGACATCCCCGATACGCGCGCGTTGCGCTCGCCAAGCGCCTCGATCTCACGGGTTACGTCGATCTCCGACAGCGGCGGGGGAAGCTCGAGATCCGGGAAGCGGTGCTTCTCGGGGATATCGGCGAACAGCTCGGCTACCGAGCCTACGCCGATACTCTCGAGCATGGCGCGTCTGTCTGCGTCGGTGTTGGCTACGTAGGCCATGGTTCCTCCTTAGCGCTTATTCTTCCAGGCCCTCGGTGTAGGTCTTGTAGTCGTCGGCGGACATCAGGCCGTCGTACTCCGCGGGGTCGCTTGCCTTGATCTTGATCAGCCATCCGTCGCCGAAGGGATCCTCGTTGACGGTTTCGGGCGTCTCCTCGAGCACTCCGTTGATCTCCACGATCTCACCGCTAACGGGCATGTAGACGTCGCTCGCCGCCTTGACGCTTTCGACGACTCCGAAGGCCTCACCCTTCTTGAGCGATTGGCCGACCTCCGGCAGCTCCACGAACACGATGTCGCCGAGACTGTCCTGGGCGTAGTCAGATATACCACAGACTATGACGTCTCCGTCTTTTCGGGCCCATTCATGCGATTCAAGGTACTTAACATCTTTATCGAACGTCATCTTCTGTCTCTCCTTTCGTTGAGAATGATTTGCTGCTGCTATCGTCACGCCGGCCGACCGACCGGTCGTTCAATGCATTGCTATTTGTACGCCGGCTTATACAGCGGCCGTTTAACCACCACCGCGGCCTTGCGCCTGCCGCGGATATCCACCTCGAACTCGGCACCGACCTTGCTGTACGCCGTCTCGACAAAGGCGTTGCCGGCGTAAACTTCGGCGCTGGGGGCGAACATGCCGGTCACGACTGTGCCGATCCTGCGTCCGTCGGACCCCGCGGCCTCGCCGGCCGGGGCAAAAATCTCGCAGTCCTGGCGCGGGACCCCGCGCTCGGTGAGGGTGAAGGTGCACAGCCGTTGCGCGGGCCCGGTCTCTTTACGGGCGAAAATCGCGTCGCGGCCGATGAAGTTGCTGTCAAAGTCGCAGGCCCACGTGAGGCGCGCTTCAACCGGGGTGACTTCGCGGCTGATCTCGTGTCCGTACAGCGGAAACCCCGGCTCGAACCGCAGGCTGTCGCGCGCGGCGAGCCCAACCGGGCTGAGATCGGCCCGCCGAGCCACCTCACTGTCGAGAATCGCCGCCCACACGGTTTGAGCCTCTGCAGTGCTCAGAAATAGCTCCACGCCGTCCTCACCGGTATAGCCGGTGCGGCCCACAAGGCAATTCACGCCGACGATGCTGCAATCGGCGGCCCCGAAACGCGGAATCGCCGAAACTCTGCCGCCTGAGACGTCGTCCATGATCTCGATCGCGGCTGGGCCTTGTACCGCGAACATCGCGGTGCTGTCGGACACGTTCGCGAGCTCAACCTCGTACTCGGAGGCATGTTGCCTGAACCATTGGTAATCAGACTCAGTGTTGGCGGCGTTAATCACGATCCACCACTTGTCCTGCAGGCGGTACACGAACAGATCATCGAGCACGCCACCGTCAGTATCGCAGATCAGCCCGTAGCGTGAGTTACCCGCCTCGAGGGTGCTCATGGAGCTGGTAAGAAGGTAATCGAGAAACGCCGGCGCGTCGGGGCCGCGCAGTTCGAGTTGGCCCATATGCGAGATATCGAAGATTCCGGCGCTGGTGCGCACCAGACGATGTTCCTGCAGGGCTCCCCCGGCGTATTGAATCGGCATCTCCCAGCCGGCGAATGGAACCATCTTGGCACCGTGTTCGACGTGCCATGCCCGTAACGGGGTGTGTTTTAGCGGTGTCTCCATGGTTGGCAGTATACTCCATCTTTCCGAGGTCACACAAACCCAAATTCCGTTTCGATTGCGTTTTGAATAAGCGCCATCAAAAAGCTGCAGGCAAATACTTGACAGAACGCCAGGTTGGAGTTCCTGCGCAAACTTTCCACAAGCCGGCGCGAGTTTTTCCCGTGTTTGTGCACAATTTATCCACAACCGCCTCAGATGGGCCCTCGAAAGGCCGCTTTGTAGCCGCCGGAAACGAGTGGACAGAATCCGTTATAAACAGATGTGTAGCTCTAGAATCTGAGCGGTCCTGTGGTATTAAGTAGCGCAAATAGAGTTTTTTGTTAACGGATGCACCAGGGTGGCGTCAATCGCAAAAGGGCTGTGTGCTGCGCTACGCGGTGAAGGTGGGAACGGGGGACAACTTCGGCAAGTTCTCCACAAGTTGTTCACATCGGCAATTCGCGCTATTTTTTGTGTGTCTGCGCGCAAGCGCTGTATATGTAACGTATACAGCGCTTTATCTGTTTGCCGTTGAGACCAAGTAAATTTAGCTCAGCTGTTGCGCTTTCCGCCGCGCCGCCCGCGCCGGCGTCCGCCGCGATGACCGCGTCCTCCGCCACCGGAATCGCCGCCCTCGGCGGGAGGCCAGTCGCGCTCGGCTCCGTTGTCCGCTCCGCGGTACGATACTCGCACCTGCTTGTACAGCCCCTCGCCCTCGCTTGCGGTCTCGATGTCCGCGACGTTGTTGAGCGTGGTGTGGATCAGCCGGCGTTCAAACGGGTTCATCGGTGCTAGCAGCTGTGAGCGCCGGCTGCGCTTGACTTCGTCACCGACTTTTTCGGCCAGCCGGACAAGCCCCTCTTCGCGCCGCGACCGATAGCCCTCGGTATCGAGAATGATCTTGGTATCACCGCCGTCGAGCCGCCCGGCGACTACGTTGGCAATCAATTGCAGCGAATCCAGCGTGCGCCCTTTGCGCCCGATCAGCACGCCGGAGTGCTCCGACTCGATGCGCAGCCCCAGCTTGCCGTCCTCTCGATAGGCGATCACCACTTCGGCGCTGTACCCCATCTTCTCGAGGGTGTTGCGCACAAAATCTACCATGCCGTGCTCGAAATCGTTCTCCGGCGCTGCGTCCTGGTGGCGGCGTGCGACGGTTTCGCGCTCCGGCGCTTGCTCGCCGTCGGCCGCGGCGATCCTCACACCTGCGCGGTCGGGCCCGCCGGTCGCGTCGCGCCGCCCGCCAGCCTCCTCGGCCGCGGCAGCCGACTCCCGGGTGTACTCGCCGTGGCCGTCGCTGCCGTCGCGCACATACACCCGAACCGTAACGCGCTTGTTCCGGTTGAAAAATCCGGACCTCTGTGTCTCCACAAGCTCGATATCAAACTGGTCCTGCTCCAACCCCAGGGCGGCGACCGCGGTATCGATCGCCTCCTGCTCGGTTCGTCCCTCAAACTCGTGTATCATTATCGGTTCTCCGTTAGGCGCTCGCCGCAGCACGCTTCTTCTTCACGATAATGTTCTCGGCTGCCATCAGCACGTTCGAGAAGATCAGGTACACCAGCAGCCCCGAAGGCAGATTGTACAGCACGAAGAAGAACACAATCGGAAGCACGTACATCATCATCTTCATCTGACTCTGATTGCCGGCGCCGGGGTTCTGCATGAAACGACTCGAGATTATCTGCGTAACCACGAAAATCACCGGCAACAAGCGCAGATCGTTCCACCCGAGGAACGGCAGCGTGAACTCACCGAAGTTCAGAATGGAGTCCGGAGCTGAAAGGTCGGTTATCCAACCCGGGATGAAGGTGGCCCCGCGCAAATCAAAGTGGTTGTTGAATAGGCCGAACATTGCGATGAAGAACGGCAACTGCAACAGAATCGGCAGACAGCCGCCGAGCGGGTTTATGCCTTCCTTCTTGTAAAGGGCCGCGGTCTCGGAGTTGAGCTTCTGCGGATCGCTTTTGTACTTCTCGCGCAGCTCCTGAATCTTCGGGCTGAGCTCCTGCATGCGCGCCATCGAGTCACGGCTTTTGCGCGTGAGCGGCATCAGCAACGCCTTCACGATCAGGGTGAGCATGATAATCGCGAATCCGTAGTTGGGAATCACGCGATAGATGAGATTGAGCACCGCCTTGAGGATGTCCTCGAGCCAGCCGAGCATGAAACGGGTCTCAACCATCTCGTCGAGGTCCAGGTTGCGAATGCCGAAGGCGTTGTCACGCGAGCTGTTGTAGCGTGCAAGCGCTTCATCGGTGCGCGGCCCCACGAAGAACCGGAAGGTATCGGTCTGATACTGGCTTCGGATCACCGGACGGCTGAAGTACATCTGCGCGCCTTCCTCGAGGCCCGGCACGTCGTCCTTGGCAATCGTTATGCCGTAATCTACGTTACCGGGCACCGCGATGATCGCGAAGTACTTGCCGGCGATCGAGATCCAGTTCGGACGCTCGTCGATCTGCTCACGCTCGCCCGCACGCAGCGTCTCGCGACGGACACGATTGCCGTCGTAGTAATCAAAGCGGCGATACTCGTGCCGCCCGTCGAGCTCACGCCAGCTCGGCCCGATCTGCGGTCCGATTCCGAGCGTGTAGGCGCGGTTGTCCACGTTGACCGGGACCGCGCCGGAGCCGTGGTTCTCCAGCACAACGTCCATCTCGAACAGGTACTCACCTGGCTGAAAGCGGTAGATCTTGCGCAGCCGGAACTCGTGCTCCTCCGGCTCACCGTTCTGATTGGTCGCGTTGGCGTTCTGCATCCGGAAGTCGCGGTAGAACTCAACCGTGTGCTCGTCGGTGTCCTCGCGGCGGCGAAAAACCGCATCGATGGGATCGGCGTCAGCGCCGCCGAAGGCGAGCGTGAACGCCCGCTTGTCCGAGTTGCCGCGCTTGATCATCTCAACCGGTTCGTCCATGTCCCAATGATCGAACAGGCGAAACGACACGATGTCGCCCCCGCGTGAGTCAAACCTGACCGAAAGCAGATCGTTCTCGTACACGTACTCTTCAGGCTCGATCTCTGCCTCTACCGCCTCCACATCCAGTCCGGGGGCGGCAGCGGCCAGCGCGGGCTCTTCCGCGTCCTCCGGTTCGCGCGGTTCAGCCGGCTCGCGAGGCTCGGTTGCCTCGGGGGCCGGTGCCTCCTCGGCGGGCCGGGTCGGCTGGGCTACCTCGTCCGGCGGATACAACATGTTTTGAATGGAAAACCCGATCGTAATTACGACGACCGAGAGGACCACTGCCAGCAGTGTGTTTTTGTCCATGACCTATATGTCTCCTGCACAGATAATCGTCAGTTTTGCGGCGCCGAGAAGAATACGACCGTACGCGGCCGCTTAACACCCAAACCCTACAGCCCGGCCTTGCGACTGAGGTACGTAAACTGCTTGTGGCGATCGTGATAGTTGTATGAACCGACAAACATAATCAGCGCACAGTCGTACCCGCCCTGAAATCTCGGCTTGGCGGTACGGAACAGCTCGCGCGCAACGCGTTTCGCGGCGTTGCGCTGCACGGCGTTCTTGAACTTCCGTTCGGGAACTACGAGCAAGCGATTGTATTCCCGCTCGTTTTCAATATATCGCAACTTCATTCCACGGCACCCGATACTACGGCCATGGGCAAACACCCGATCAATTTCAGATCGGTTCGTCAGGCGTTCAGCCTTTGTAAAACACCGGCGTGCTCTTCTGTCAACAGCGCTTTCAATACGGCTTTTTTTCATCAGCTACGGTCAACTTATTCCGCCCTTTGGCGCGTCGCCGCTTGAGCACCTGCCGTCCTCCAGCTGTTTTCATGCGCGCGCGAAAACCGAATTTGCGGTTTCGCTTTACGCGACTTGGTTGATAGGTGCGTTTCATCTATCTGCTCCTGCTATGGGCTGGTATTGCTACGTTGGGTTGCTCAGTATATCCGCGAGGCTCTTCCGGTGTCAACGCACCGCGCTTTCGTCGTCGTGGCTATAGACATCACCGGCTACGTCCGGGTTAGCGGAGCTATCCGCGCCGTCGGGCGACGATTCCTATTCCTCCGCGCTGCGCTCGGCAATCATGCGTCCCAGGCGCTTGAGCCTGGCACGGAGCTCAGGGTCATCGATACGCTCGATGCCGCCGGGCTCATCGTCACCCGCGCCAGGAGCAGTCACATCGGAACGCGCTTCGGGCGTGGAGCGCGGTTTCTCGTCAGCCGGCGGGTGGCCCGGAGCGGTGGACGCAGCGGAGACCTCCCGGGAGGCATCGTCCTCACCCCGCACGAGGCGCATATGCAGCGCGCCGATCTTGAGCTCGGGAAACTCGCGCTGCACCCGACCAAGGAGCTGCTTCTCCTGCAGCTGCAGAATCTGCATCCACCCGGGATGATCCAGCTCCACCACCAGCGCGTTGCGCTTGATATCTACCGGCTCGCTGTGCGCCGCCAAGTCGTAGCCCACAAGCGACTGCCAACTCTGGTGCAGCGCGACGTACTGACGCCCTGCCGGGTTGTCGACGCTCCGAAACAGGCGGGTTACGAGCTCGCCCGCGCTCTTGCTCTCGTGTTCCATTATCGACGAGTGAAGCGTCCCTCGCTCACCCTGTATAGTAGTGTATCAGTTTTTTCGTAGCGCGAAAACGGCTCATCGGGAAGAAATGTGTAGATCGCCTGCTCATACTCCGGCAGACGCTCGAGAAAGCGCTCGCGCCGGTTAGTATCGAGCTCCAGGAGAACATCATCGAGCAGCAGGACCGGTTTGAGACCGGTCTTAGCGGCGAAGAAAACCGCCTGTGCGCTGCGCAGGATCAACGAGACCAACCGCACCTGACCGGTGGATGCAATCTCGGTGAACTCGCGCTGGCGGTAGCTGTAGCGATAGCGGTCGCGATGCGGGCCGCTCGTGGTAGTGCCGAGCGCCAGATCACGCTCGCGCCGCGCGGCGAGGATCTCGAGTACCTCCTGTACCGAGCTCGCGTCGGCGTGCGGCGCGTCAGGCAAGGACGCCGTTCGCCAAGACGGCCGGTACCTGATATTCAGCTCGTCCGGTAAGCCGGAGACGGCACGGAAGACGCGCGAAAAGGTCTCGTTGAACTCGCTCACCAACGCCGCTCGGCGCCGCTGCAGCTCAACCCCGGCTTCCACCAGCTGCTGCTCGTAGATCTCGATCATACTGCGCTGCTGTTGCTTCAGCGCGCTATTGCGCAGCTTCAGCACCCGGCGGTAGCGGCGAAGTAGGTCGATATAGCTCGGCTGGTACAGGCTCAGGGTCTGGTCGAAGAACGTGCGCTGCATCTCCGGGGACCCGGTCACGAACGCGATGTCGCCGTGGCAGAACACGATGCACGGCATGACCTCAATCAGCTCTTTGCGGTCGCGCACCGGTTTGCCGTCGCGTTCTATGCTCTTGCGTTCGTGTTCGAGGCGCACCACGATCCGCGTTCGGGACGCCGTCTGCGTGTCGATGGTACCGGCTACGCTCATCGCATCAAGTTCGGTGCGGCGCAGCTGGTCGTCCCTGCGAGTACGAAACGAGCTGCCGTAACACAGCAGATAGATTGCTTCCAGGAGGTTGGTTTTGCCCTGACCGTTTTCCCCAACCAGGAAGACCTCGGGTGCATGCAGATCCAGCTCGCCGTCGGCCAGATTGCGAAAGCCGACCGTCCTGACCGCAACAATTCCCATCGGGATCAGCGACCGCGGGGGTAGGCTCAGTCGAGCTGCATCGGCATTACGATGTGAAAGTAATCCTGCTCAGGGTCGGCAACAAGGACCATCGCCTTGTTGGGCTCGCTGAAGCGCAGCACGATATCTTCGGCCTCCATTACGCGCAGCGGCTCGCTCAGATACAGGAAATTGAGCGCGATCTTCATCTCCGGTCCCTCGTACCGGCAGACAAGCTGCTCGCTCGCGGTACCGATTTCGGACTCATCCGAGCTGAGCGTAAGCGAATCCTCAGCCAGACTGAGGTAGATGCGGCGCGACTTCTCAACCAGGAGCGATACGCGCTTCAAGGCCTCGGCAAGCTCCTCACGATTGACGGTGAGAGTGTGCTCCTGATCGGCCGGGATCACACGCCGGTAGTTCGGAAACTGTCCCTCGATCAGGGCCGAGGAGAGCTTCTGATTCTCGAACTCTAAGTAAAGATGCTTTTCGGTCACCGCGAGCGAGAGCGAGCCTTCACCGGAAGCGAGCTTCTTGACGAGGTTGAGTATCTTGGGTGGGACGATCACCCCGTTGAACTCGGGAATCTCGAACTCTGGGGTCTTCTTGATGAGCGAGAGCCTGCGCCCGTCGGTGGCAACCATCACAAGCTCACCGTCGAGCTGCTCGAAGTAAACGCCGTTCATGAAATAGCGCGTTTCGTCGTCCGATACCGCGAACACCGTCTGGGTGATCATCTCTATGAAATCACTCTGCGGCAGATCCCAGTATGACTCGCTGCTCGTAAGCTGAACCTCGGGATACTTGTCCGCCGGGATGCTTCTGAGCTTGAAATCGGCCTTGCGCGCTGTGGGCGCAATCGTCACATGGTCGCCGGTGTGCTCGAACACAACGTCGCCGCTCGGGAGAGAGCGCAGGATCCCGAGCAGCTTGTCGCAGTAGACGGTGGTGCGGCCGGCGCTCTGCACCTCTACCGGGATACGAGTTTCAAAGCTGACCTTGAGGTCGGTGGCGCGAACACCAAGATTCCCATCGTCGGCAGACAGGAGAACGTTTGACAATACCGATAGGTTGTTCTTGCTGGAGATGATCTCCGAGGCAATTGCGATCTCTCTCATCAAGGTTTCGCGATCAACTGTAAACTTCATCGTACTGTTACTCCGTCCCGTCCTGTTCCGGTCTAGTGTATAAGAATTCTAGCAGTCTTAGTGGTAGGGGAATCCAAAATGTGGAAACCCGACCTAACGTATACGCGGAAACGGACTTAGTGCCCGAAAAACTCCCGCATAACAACGCTTGAACACTCCACAATTGCACAGCCTGAGCCGGTTGTCCACATACATTGTAAGCATTCTCCCAAGGTTTTCCACCGCCTGCTCACTGTTTGTTTCCATGCTCTTTGATGCTGCGGATCAGCGATTGAATAGTGGGCTCAAGCGTAGGGTCGGTGCGCATACGGTTCTCGATTCGCTGGCAGGCATACATCACGGTGGTGTGGTCGCGACCGCCGAACTCCAGTCCGACCTCGGTGGTAGACAACTCGGTGAGCTCGCGGCAGATGTACATCGCGAGCTGGCGTGGAAAGGCGATGACTTTGGTGCGTTTCTTTCCTTTGAGATCCTGGGTCGAGAGGCTGAAGTAATCGGCGACCGTGCGCTGGATGACATCGACCGTGATATGGTACTGCTGCGGGCTCTGGAACATGTCCTTGAGCTGTTGCTGGGCGATCTCGAGTGAGATTTCTTTGTTGACCAGCTCGGCGTAGGCGACGAGCTTGGTGAGCGCCGCCTCGAGGTCGCGGACGTTGGTGGTGACGTTGTTGCAGATCAGCTCGATCACTTCCTCGGGGATGGTGATCTGCGCCCGCTCGGTCTTCTTGCGCAGGATAGCGAACCGGGTTTCGTAGGAAGGCGGTTGCAGGTCGACGTTCAGGCCGCGCTCGAAGCGGCTACGGAGCCGGTCGGTCAGGTCGCGGATCTCCGAGACCGGACGGTCGCAGGTGAACACCATCTGCTTGTTGGCGTCGTAGAGCGCATTGAAGGTATGGAACAGCTCCTCCTGGGTCTCGGGCTTCTTCTGGAGAAAATGGATGTCGTCAATCAGAAGCACGTCGGCATAGCGATACTTATTCTTGAAGCTCTGCATCTTCTTTTCACGGATGGACTGGATGAAGTCGTTGGTGAAGCTCTCCATCGTGACATAGACGATCTTGAGATTGTTGAACTCGTGATGCACCGAGTTGCCGATTGCCTGGATGAGGTGCGTTTTGCCGAGGCCGACCCCGCCGTAGATCAGGCAGGGATTGTACCCGGTCCCGGGGTTCTTGGCGATTGCGACCGCGGCGTTGGCCGCGAACGAGTTGTTGTTGCCAACCACAAAGTTGTCGAAGGTGTACTCGGTGCGCAGGTTCGGATGCGGAGCGACGCGGTGCTGGTGGCGGGCGGGGGCGGGCTCGTCGTCGGCGTACCCGACAGAGGCTGCACCGCCGAAGCCGTGGCCTGCACCCTGACGTGAGGTGCCGTTGGGACTGCGATGAGCGCCGACGGCGTGGCCGTGCGGCTGCGGACTGCTGTTTTCGGTCGCGAGCGAAGCGGCCGGCCGCTCGACGCGAAACTCGAGCGCCAGCTGAATGCCGGAGAGCTCGTAGAGCTTATCGCGAATGCGGTTGTAATAGCGCTGTTTCACCTGATCACGGTAGAAGCTCGACGGGACGCGCACGACGACGGCGCTGTCGGTTGACTCGGCGTATTCCATGCCGTTGAACCACATGTTGAACTCTTGTTCCGAGACCTCATCCTGCAACTGTTTGATCGCTTCGTTCCAGAAGATGCTGTAATCCCAAGACATGGCGCTCGACAGTCTACTCTAGGTTCGGCGGTCTCGACCAGTAGCTATGTTTACTTTCGAGGCCACGATCGGTATAATTTGCATGTCAAACAATGTGCAGGTTAGCGCCCATCCCCAGCACGTGTCGTGTCGGATCAGCTACCGGTAGCTAAGATAACAGAAGGACAACGCCGTGGAAATGTATTCTGCCCAAAGTATACAAGTTCTCAAAGGACTCGAAGCTGTACGCAAGCGCCCGGGGATGTACGTCGGTTCGACCGGCCCTGAGGGACTACATCATCTCGTCTATGAGGTCGTCGATAACAGTATCGATGAGGCCCTCGGAGGCTTTTGCGACACTATCGAGGTCACGATCGAGAAAGACAACATCATTCGCGTGGAAGACAACGGACGCGGTATTCCGGTGGACGTCCATTCTGATGAGGGTGTGAGCGCGCTCGAGATCGTGATGACCCGGCTGCATGCCGGCGGCAAGTTCGACAAGAAGAGCTACGCTGTATCCGGCGGTCTGCACGGCGTCGGCGTCTCTGTCGTCAACGCGCTTTCCGAATGGTGCGAGGTCTACGTTCACAAGGACGAGCGTCTCTATTTCCAGCGCTACCATCGCGGCGTTCCCGAGAAACCGGTGACCGAGATTGGAGGTACCGCCCGGCACGGCACGGTCACGGTCTTCAAAGCCGATTCCGACGTGTTCGAGTCGGTGCTCTACAGCTTCGATCTGCTTTCCAAGCGGCTGCGCGAGCTCGCCTTCCTGAACAAAGGCATCCGCATCATTATCCGCGATCTGCGCCTACCCACTGAGAAATGGCATGAGTTCAAGTTCGACGGTGGCGTGCGCGAGTTCGTGGAATACCTCAACAAGAACAAGAACAAGATCCACAAGGAGCCGATCTACTTCGAGCGCACCCGCGAGCAGATCGGGATCGAGATAGCGCTCGAGTACAACGACGGCTACAACGAGAACATGTTCTCGTTCGCGAACAACATCAACACGCGCGAAGGCGGCACGCACCTGATCGGGTTCAAGTCGGCGCTGACGCGAACGTTGAACGAGTTTCTCAAGCGCTCCAAGCACGCCAAGAAGGCCGAGGAAGGACTCACCGGCGACGACGTGCGCGAAGGGCTTACCGCGGTGGTGTCGGTGAAGGTACCTGAACCGCAGTTTGAGGGCCAGACCAAAGCTAAGCTCGGAAACAGCGAAGTGAAGGGTGCGGTCGAGGCCACCGTGAACGAGGCGCTCAACGATTATTTCGAGCGTAATCCTAAGATCGCTGAGGCGATTCTCGAGAAGACGGTGCTGGCCGCCAAAGCACGCGCCGCGGCGCGCAAAGCGCGCGAGCTCACCCGGCGCAAGAACTTTCTTGAGAGCAGCGGCCTTCCCGGCAAGCTCGCCGACTGCAGCGAGAAAGACCCGCGGCGCGCCGAGCTCTATATCGTTGAGGGTGACTCGGCCGGCGGCAGCGCCAAGATGGGGCGTGATCGCGAGTTTCAGGCCATCCTTCCGTTGTGGGGGAAGATGCTGAACGTCGAGAAGACGCGCATCGACAAGGTGCTCTCCAACGATAAGCTCAACCCCATCATCCAGACGATCGGGGCAGGAGCAGGCGATGATTTTGAGCTTTCCAAGATGCGCTATCACAAGATCATCGTCATGGCGGATGCCGACGTGGACGGCTCGCACATCCGTACGCTGCTCTTGACGTTCTTCTATCGCTACATGTTCGAGATGGTCGAGGCCGGGCATGTCTATATCGCGATGCCGCCGCTGTACAAACTGGCGCGCGGCAAGCAGGTGGTCTACGCCTACAACGATGCCGAACGCGAGCGGGCGGTCGCCGAGGTGTTCGGCGAGTCTGAGGACAAGATCGCGGTGCAGCGCTACAAAGGTCTCGGCGAGATGAATCCTGATCAGCTGTGGGAAACGACGATGAATCCTGAGACGCGCAATATCATTCAGGTTCGTCTCGACGACGCGGTGGAAGCGGAGGCGATCTTCACCACGCTGATGGGCGAGCAGGTTGCACCGCGGCGGACGTTCATAGAGCAGAACGCGCTCAGCGTTTCAAACCTCGACGTATAGACGCGCCTTAGCGAAACAGGACCGAAACAGGAGTAGCTCGTGGCTGATAAAGAGTTTCACGGACGTGTCATTCCGGTAGCTATCGAGGACGAGATCAAGGAATCGTACCTCAACTACGCGATGTCGGTCATCGTCAGCCGGGCGTTGCCGGACGCGCGCGACGGCCTGAAGCCGGTGCATCGCCGGATCCTCTACTCGATGAACGAGATGGGCCTGCGCGCCAATCAGGCCTACAAAAAGAGCGGCCGAATCGTCGGCGACGTGCTCGGGAAGTTTCACCCGCACGGCGATCAGTCGATCTACGACGCGCTCGTGCGCTTAGCGCAGCCGTTTTCGATGCGTTATCCGATGGTGAACGGGCAGGGCAACTTCGGCTCGGTCGACGGCGACCCACCGGCGGCGATGCGCTACACCGAGGCGAAGCTGCAGGCGGCCGCCGAAGAGATGCTGCGCGACATCAAGAAGAACACGATCGATTTCGCGCCGAACTACGACGATACGATGGACGAGCCGCAGGTACTGCCGGCGGCGTTTCCCTACCTGCTCACCAACGGCGCAAGCGGTATCGCGGTCGGCATGGCGACCAACATCCCGCCGCACAATCTCGGCGAGATCAGCGAGGCGATCTATGCGCTCGTTGATAACCCTGAGGTCAGCGACGACGAGCTGTGCGCTATCGTCGAGGGTCCGGACTTCCCGACCGGAGGCATCATCTACGGCCGCAAGGGAATCCGCGATGCGTTCAAGACCGGCCGCGGGCGCGTGGTGGTGCGGGCGCGCTTCTCGATCGAGAGCACCAAGAGCGGACGCGATCGGATCCTGGTTAGCGAGATTCCTTATCAGGTCAACAAGGCGGCGCTGATCACGCGCATTGCCGACCTCGTGCGCGAGCGCCGCCTTGAGGGGATCAGCGATCTGCGCGACGAAAGCGACCGCAACGGCATGCGGATCGTGATCGAGCTCAAGAAGGGCGTGAGCCCCAAGATCATCCTCAATCACCTGTTTGCGCACACGCAGCTGCAGGTGAACTTCAACGTCAACGCGCTCGCGCTTGTCGACGGCCGTCCGGAAACGCTCTCGCTGCGGCGCATGATCGAGTGCTTTGTCAGGCACCGCAAAGAGGTGATCCTGCGGCGCACGCGCTTTGATCTTCAGAAAGCAGAGGAACGCGAGCACATTCTGATCGGGCTCAAGATCGCGCTCGACAACATCGACGAGGTCATCAAGATCATCCGCGAGTCCAAAACCGTCGAGCAGGCCAAGTCGGCGCTGCAGAACAGGTTTGAGCTCAGCGATGCCCAGGCGCAGGCGATCCTCGATATGCGCCTGCAGAAACTCACCTCGCTCGAGACGCAGAAGATCATCGACGAGCTGGAGGAGATTCGCGCGTTGATTCGTGAGCTGAAGAGCATTCTCGAAAGCGAGCAGAAGGTGCTCGATATCATCAAGCGCGAAACGCGCGAGATTGCCGAGCGCTACGACGACGCCCGGCGCACCGAGATCGTACCGGATGAGATCGAGAGCATCGACATCGAAGACCTGATCCAGAAAGAGGACATGGTCGTGGTGATCACCAACTCCGGCTACATCAAGCGCATCCCGCTGTCGGCTTACCGCCTGCAGGGACGCGGCGGCAAGGGCAGCAACTCAGCGTCGCTGCGCGGCGAGGACTTCGTCAGCCAGGTGTTCATCGGATCCACGCACGACCACATCATGTTCGTGACCACTGCCGGTAAAGCCTACTGGCTCAAGGTGCACGAAATACCGGAAGGCTCGCGCACCGCGCGCGGCCACCATGTGCGCGGGCTGCTGCAGGTCTCGGGCGACGAGGAAGTAGCGGTCTCGGTCTCGCTGGCGGAGTTCCGCGAGGATCGCTATCTGTTCCTCGCGACGCGCCACGGCGTCGTCAAGAAGGTGCGCAGCTCCGAGTTCGCGCGCGCCAAATCCCGCGGCATCGCCGCGATCAGCCTGCAGGAAGGCGACTCGGTAATCACCGCGATGCTCACCAGCGGCGAGGACGAGCTGTTCCTGGTGACGCGCAAGGGTCGCGGGCTACGGTTCCCGGAGGACAGCGTGCGCCCGATGGGCCGCCCGAGCCGCGGCGTGACCGGCATCCGCCTCGGCGCCGGCGACGAGCTTGCGGGGGCGGTCGTGGTCAACCATGACGAGCACATGGTGCTCGTGACCGAGTACGGCTACGGCAAGCGTACCGCCTTCGACGCATTCAGCCCGCACGGGCGCGGCACGCGCGGCCAGATCGCCTACAGCATCAACGAGCGCACGGGCGAGGTGGTCGGCGCGCTGTCGGTCAAGGAGCAGGACGAGCTGCTGGCCATCACTTCGCAAGGCAGCGCGATCCGCATCTCGATCGAGAAGATCACGGTGCAGTCGCGCGCAACGATGGGCGTGCGCATCGTGAACATCGAGCGCCCCGACTACCTGGTAGGAGTCGGCCGCGACCAGAAGTAAGCGAGTAGGCGGGCCGCAGAGCAATGTTTCACGTGAAACAATGAGCGAGATGAGCGCAGATTCCCGACTACGCGTGCCCCGAACCGGGGCCGAGGTTACCCTCACGATCAAAGGCTCGCGCTTCATCGCGCAGGCGCAGCCGGCGAGCACGCCAGGAGAGTCGCGCGCGGCGATCGAGGCGGTGAAGGCCGCGCACCCCGATGCCGCGCACGTGGTGTACGCCTTCCGTGTCGGCGGGCACGCCTCCGAGGAGTACGGGATGAGCGACGCCGGCGAGCCCAAAGGCACCGCCGGACGCCCGACGCTAGAGGTTCTGAAGGGGAGCGCAGTAGCCGATGTCGTTCTGACGACAGTGCGTTACTTCGGCGGCACCAAGCTCGGCACCGGAGGGCTGGTCCGCGCCTACACCGAGGCGGCGCAGGCAGTTCTTGAGAAGCTTCCCACCCGCCTGCTCGTGGCCCAGGTTGCCGCGCGCCTCACCGTAACCTACGAGTACCTGGATCCCGTGCAGCACACGCTCAGTGAGCACGGTGCGGAGCTCCTTGAAGAGGAGTATGCCGAGAGGGTTGCGGTGCGCTTCCGGGTGGAAGCGGCCCGGTTCGATGCCTTGGCCTCCGCGCTTCAGAATGTTTCACGTGGAACACTCGTCGTTACCCGTGATGAAGCGTGAGGCAGGGTCGGGTGTTGCTCGGTGGTCCTTAGAGCTTATGTGTCTTTCGAAAGCGGTTAACCCGCGCGTGGAGCTCTTTGACGAGCTGCCGGCGGTCGTCTTCGCTCACGAAAGCTCCGTTGAGCGTGGTCTCGTTGAGCTTCACGAGGTCGTCGATGGTGAGATCAAAGTACTCCACCGCCTTGATGTAGTCGTCGGTCAGATCGCTGTCCTGAATAAACGGATCGTCCGAGTTGATTGAAACCGGGACACCGGCGCGGTAAAGGCGTCCGAGCGGATGGTTGCGCTCATCCACCCAGGAGCCGGTTTGATAGTTTGAGGTGATGCATTGCTCGAGGACGATATTCGTATCGGTCACGAAGCTCTGCAGCTCGGTGTCCTCCACGATCGAGGTCCCGTGGCCGATACGCGAAGCGCCGAGACTCTTCAGCGAGCGCCAGATCTGGTCCGGCCCGCTTACTTCGCCGGCGTGTACCGTGGCGCGGTAGATGCCGTCGCGATTCACCGTGGAAAAGAACTCGGTGAAGAGCTCGGGTGGATAGTTGATCTCATCGCCGGCGAGGTCAACCCCGACTATTTCAGGCAGCTCCATCCGCAAGAGCTCGCGATAGAGCTCGATCATCTGGTGCTGGTCCTGCTTCATGCGGTTGAAAGTGATCAGGTAGCGCACGTCGCAGTCGATCTCTTTGGCGGCGGCGTTCCCCGCCGCGACGATCAGGTTGGTTACCTCACGGCGGTCGAAGTTGTTGTGATACGCGAAGTGCTCCGGCGAGAAGCGGACCTCAATATAGAACAGACCATCGCCGGCAAACTCCTTGACCGAGTCGTAGGTGATGCGCTCCACGTCCTCCAGGGAGCGATACCAGTCGTTCTTGAACTTGGAAAGGAACTTCAGAAAATCCGGCTCGGAGTCCTTTGGAAACTGAACCTCGCGCTTAAACTCGTCGAAATCCTTCGGCAGCGGCAGCTCGTTCTTGAGCGAGATGGCGTGAAGGGTTTCAAGCGAAAAGGTTCCTTCCAGGTGCCGGTGTAGCTCGGCCTTCGGGAACTCCCGCATGACCCTTTTATCGAGAAGCTTGTTTCTATCTGAGGTCGTTCCTGCCTGACTTTTCATATTGCTATTATCCTTATCGCCACAGTAACTCTAAATCATAATACATCACAGCAGAAATTCAAATTGAATGTGCTGCAGGAAGCGCTATGTTTCTGCTTCCTTTGACCGATTGAACACCTCCGCGAGCATGCCGGTTTCGACGACCTCCCTATCATCCATGAATACTACCGTATCGGCCGCCGCTCTGGCAAAGCCTCTCTCATGGGATACCGCCACTATCGTCATAGTTTCCGTCGTCATACCCTCCTACCGCGAGGGCAGCGCACAGTTCGCTACCGGCGGGGTGGCGGCGACTACGCTGGTGGTGCCGATCTGCGCAGCTGAATAATAGGCAGGACGGGGCAATTCGTGTATACTGGGCCCCAATCTCGCTATGGGCATGATAACCGTTTTCGCCAATCAAAAAGGCGGCGTAGGCAAAACCACCACTGCGGCGAATCTCGGCGCCTATCTGGCGCAGGCCGGAAAACGCGTGCTCCTGGTGGATTTCGATCCGCAAGGGAACCTCACCAGCAGTGTGGGCTGCAGCAACAACGGGCAGGGAATCTACGAGATCATGAGCGGCGAGGTGCAGCCGCAGGCAGTGCTGTGCCGCACCAAGCTTGAGAATCTCGTCCTGATTCCATCGAGCCTGAATCTTTCAGGCGCCAACGTGGAGCTCGTGACCGAGGAAGATCGTGAGCGCTTTCTACATGAGGCTATCGCCCCATTGCGCTCTTCATTCGACTACATCTATATCGACTGTCCGCCCTCGCTGGGTATCCTGACCCTCAACGGCCTCGTCGCCGCTGACAACGTTATTGTGCCGCTGCAGTGCGAGTACTTCGCGCTGGAAGGGCTCACGCAGCTGCTCGAGAGCATCAACGCGGTGCAGCGCTCCTACAACGAACGCCTTACCCTGTTCGGGATTCTGTTCACGATGTACGACGGGCGCACTCGCCTTGCGCAGGAGGTGGTTGAACAGGTGCTCGGGTATTTCGGAGACAAGGTGTTTCGTACGATCATCCCGCGCAACGTGCGTCTTTCGGAAGCGCCTTCGCACGGGGTGCCGATTTCGTTGTACGACCGCGACTGCAGCGGCGCGCGCGCCTACGAACAATTGGCCCAGGAGGTGCTCGCTCGTGGCTAAGCGACGACTCGGACGCGGCATCGATGCACTGCTGCAGGGTAAGGACGTAGTCGATGAGAGCAGCAAGCAGGCACTCGAACGCGAGATTCACGACGAGGGCGAGCAGGCGGGCGGCATCACCGAGGTGCCGATCGACCGGCTCCGTCCCAACCCTGTTCAGCCCCGCAAACAGTTCAACGAGACCGCCCTGCGCGAGCTCGCCGCTTCCATCGAGTCGCAGGGCGTGCTGCAGCCGATTCTCGCCGAGCAAAGCGAGGACGGCGAGTACGACATCATCGCCGGCGAACGGCGCTACCGCGCGGCCCGCATCGCCGGTCTGGCCGAGGTCCCGGTCCTGGTTCGAAGCTTCAGCGCTCAGGAGAAGCTCGAGATTGCGCTGATCGAAAACGTCCATCGTGAGGACCTCAATCCAATCGAACAGGCGGCGGCGCTGAAGTCGCTGCAGGATTCCGCCGGTCTCACGCAGGATGAGCTTGCGAAGCGTCTGGGTATGAACCGCTCCTCGGTTGCCAACAGCATCCGCCTACTGAAGCTGCCGGAAGAACTGCGCGAGGCTCTCAGCGCCGGCACGCTTAGCGCCGGGCACGCCCGCGCGCTCCTATCGCTGAAGGATCGCGAGGAGCAGCTGGCGTTGTATCGCCGAATCGTCGACGAAGGGCTCTCGGTGCGGCAGGTCGAGCTTCTCGCCGGCGGGGGATCGCTTGACACCGGCGCGCCCGCCTCGCCCCACGGGCCGGACAGTGAAAACGGCTCCGGCCGCGCGCGCACAACGGGGGGTAGCGGCAGTACGGGCGCCGCGAGCGGCAGCCACGCCGCCGGCGCCAAGCCGGTTGAGCTGCAGCAGATCGAGCAGCGACTGATCGAGCGCTTCGGTACCAAGGTCACGGTCAAGGGCGGCAATGATCGCGGCTCTATCGAGATCAGCTACCTCTCGCCCGATGACCTCGAGCGCGTGCTCGAGTTGCTCCTCGACACCCAATACCCCATCGATTAGCGCTCCGTGATTGCGACTGAGGTCGGATTGCACTATCATTGAGGAATAAGGACCAACCATGAGTGGGCTACAGTCCGAACTATTGCGCGCTGAAGCAATCAGGAACCTCGAAACCTATCGCGTAGGCCGCCGCCACGTGATCATCATGATGATTATAATCGGCTTACTCGATGTAATGGGGATTGTGTACCTCGTGCGTGGTCCGGGGCTGCCCGAGGGGCTGTGGCCGACGGAAGCCCCGGCGGCGAACGATCTGCTTGAGCGCGTGGGGCCCGAGCCCGAGCCCGAGCCCGAGTTGCGCGATCCGGACGCGCGTGAGGTTGAGTTCACCCACTACGTGCGCTGGGGCGACACCTTCTATATGCTTTCGCGACGCTACTGGGGCGACGAGCACCTCTGGCCCGACCTCTGGAGCCTCAACCGCGAGCGCTACCCGGATCCCGATTTCATTGCCGAGCGCGATGTGGTCGCGGTCTATCCGCGGCTTGCTCCGGACGGAGAGTTTCAGGAGGCCGAGCTTGACCGGCTGTTTCAGGCTTATCTTGAGGCCTACCGCGCCTATCAGCGGGTTGGCGATGATCTGATCGCCGAGAGTCGACGAACCGGGCGTTCGTGGCAACGGCGGCTCGGGCGTATCAAACGTCACAAATCGAAATGGCTGCTATACTCGGCGCTGCGCTTCGACGAGGGGTACCTCGAGCGCTACCAAGAGAAGATCGACAGCGCCGACCTCAAGATCGTGAAGAACTACATCGAACGATTCGGAACCCCCGGCAGGCGCTGAACTATGATCCTTCACGTACCGCAGCACCGCAATGAGCTGGCGGGCTACGGCATCGCCGTGCCGGCATACGCTGCAACATCAGACCGCGTCGTCGAGGAGCTCCTACAGGACCAGCGGCTCGCTGCACAGCGAGAGGAGTGGTATCGAGGTGCAATCGAGTACACCATTACCAAGGAGGATCTGCTGCGGGTGCACGCCCGCGAGTATGTGGAGCGCCTGTTCTCCGCTCAGGTCGCCCAGGAGCTGATCACCGCTTTTGAGCTGATCGATGCAGACGGCCGCTACCATCGCTACGATCCCGACCGGGCGAGCCTCCCGCTTGCGGCGCTGTTCGACGATCTCCTCAGGGCATGCGCCGGAACCTATCACTGCACGCGCATCGGGCTCGAGAGTGGCTTCTGCTACTTCCTCGGCGGCGGATTTCACCACGCCAAACACGCCGCTCCCGACGGCTTCTGCGTGGTGAACGACGTGGTGATAGCCGCCCGGCGCCTGCTCGCCGAGGAGCATGTTCGCCGGATCTGGATCATCGACCTCGACGCGCACAAAGGCGACGGAACCGCTCCGCTGTGCCACGGCGACGACCGCATCCTGACTTTGAGCATCCACATGGCGCACGGCTGGCCGCTTGACCGCGAACCGCGACTGCCCGACGGCAGCCTGCATGAGTCGTTTGTGGCGAGCGATCTCGATATCCCGATCGCCGCGGGCGAGGAAGCAATGTACCTTGAAAAACTGCAGGTAGGTCTGGCGAAGTTCTCAGGCTACGGCAGCGCCGATCTGGCGATCGTGCTCGGGGGAGTAGACCCGTACGAGTATGACGAGCTTCCGTCGACCGAGCCGCTGAAGCTTACCCTTGAGCAGCTCGAGCGGCGCGACCGCATGGTCTATCACTTCTTTGAAGAACGACGCATTCCCCAGGCCTGGGTGAAGTCGGGCAGCTACGGCCGCGAGTCCTGGCGCCCAATCGTGCAGTTCCTGCACTACGTCCTCTACCGGCGGCTCGCGTGAACCACCGCTCTACAGCCCTAGGATCATGTTGGCATACCCAAAGTAGATCACCAGGCCCACCGCGTCGGCGATCGAGGTGATCAGCGGTCCGCTTGCGATCGCCGGATCGAGCTTCACGCGGGTGAGCAGGAACGGCAGAATCATACCGATCAGGTTGGTGAGGACCAGCATCGTGAGCATCGTCGCCAGCACCACCATCCCAATCAGATGGCCGCCTCTAAAAATGCCGAGCACCATGCCCATCAGCCCGAGCGCCGCTCCGATCGCAATCCCGATCGCGAGCTCCTTGAGCAGGACACGGAACCACTGGTCGAGCTTCACATCACCGACACTCATCGATCTGATCATAATCGTGGCCGACTGCGAGCCGGCGTTACCGCCGGTGTCGATAATGAGCGGAATGAAGAACGCCAGCGCCACCGCGGCCTCGAGCGTGGCCTCGTAGCTCGCGATTACGCCGGAGGAGATAAGATTGACAAACACCAGGATTGCGAGCCAGCCGATTCTACTGCGGAACAAGCCCCAGGCCGAGGTCTCCCAGTATCCGCGCTTCAGCGGGGCTACCGCCGCGGTAAGGTGAAAGTCCTCGGTCGCCTCAGCCTCGGCAATCTCGAGGGCGTCGTCGAACGTGATGATCCCGAGGAGGATATCGCGCGAATCCACCACCGGAAGCACCTCCCGCTCGTAGCGCTTCATCAGGCGCGCGGCCTCCTCGCGGTCCTCGTGAGCTCTGATGCATACAAAGGAATAGTCCATGATGCTGCGCAACGATGCTTCCGGGTCGGCCAGCACAAGGCTCTCCAGTGAGAGCGCGTCCACCAGACGCCCGGATCGTTCGGTGACATACAACATGCTGATGGTGTCGATCTCGTGCCCAAACTCACGGATATGGGAGAGCGCCTGGCCGACCGTCCAGTCCGAGCGCACCGCCAGATAGTCGGGGTTCATCAGACGCCCGACGCTCTCTTCGGGGTAGCCGAGCAGGCGCCGTGCCTCGCGCAGGTCTTCGGGGCTCAACAGCGTCAGCAACCGCTGCGTGACCTGGCCCGGAAGCTCACCGAGAAGCTCGGTGCGATCGTCTGGGTCCAAATTGGCGAGGAGCTCACGAGTCTCAGCGTCCGTCAGCTCGACCAGCAGCCGGTCGCTGGTGTCGGCGTCCAGCAGAGCGAACACTTCAACCGCAAGATCGGTCGGTAGGGCGCGGAAGAACAGCACGCGGTCGTTCTTATCCAGCTCGAGCATCGCGTCAACCACTTCGGGCGCCACGATCTCAAAGTCTGGCCAGGCTTTGCTGTAGGTGGCGATTGCGCGCCAGTTGCGCTCATCGATGTGCTTCTGAATCTCTCGTGGCAAAAGGGATGTCGGCGTTGTTGTCATAGCGGGCCCCCGGTTCTAACGGTTTGCACTACCAAAACTGCATGCCGGAACTGCGTATCAGCCGGCGTATAAAGGGAAAGCGGGTCGGCACCGAAACTGAGGACGTGTGCGGCACCAATCTGCCGCCACTCACCAGGAGTCTTGTAGCTTGAAATCCACCCATCTGTCAACGCACGCCCCTCGTGCGACTCCCACCATCGCCTTCAGCTCATGCGCACGGGTCATCTGCCCAAGGGGATCGATGCGCCCGTTTTCTGTCGAAATTTTGCGTCGTTGTTAACATGTATCAGAGGTCGCCTTGTTAACATCAACCGGCCCCATCCCGCGCGCTTCAGTGTTAACAATGCTGCAGTGACCCCCTGTTAACTATCACGCAAAATTCCTACGAAAACCGACGTGGTTTTCCCGCCACCTCACACCCGAACGGCCCGGCCTCAGCCTGCCGGTTGACCGCCGCTGGCCCGGGGGCTATGCTCGGCAGGCGATGATCACGCTTAGACCCGAAACCATTCAGCGCGTGCTGCGCGATCTTACCGCCGCGGAGCTCGCTCGCCTGCGGCATAGCGATCCGGTCCACCTGCGGGGTACAATCGGTCTGCACCAGCGGCTCGGTCCCGACGGATTCGGGATGGATTCCTTCGAGTTTATGAGCGTCGCGGGAACGGTAGCCACCATGTTTCATCTGCACGAGTGCGGTGTTGAGGATGAGCTCGTGCGTCGACCGACGATTGCAGGCTGGGCCGGGCTCGTGGTGGAGTCACAGGCGTCACAGGTGAGCTTTTTCAGCTCGGGGAGCACCGGCGGGCGCACCCTGCATACCCACTTGCGTGCCGAGCTCGAGCGCGAGGTGGCGTTTTTTGGCGAACTTCTCGGCCTTCCGGAGCGCATCGTCAGTACCGTACCGGCGCATCATATCTATGGCTATCTCTTCACCGCGTTGCTTCCTGACTGGTATGCGTGTGAGCCGGCGGGGGCGGGAGAGTCCGGCGCCGGGCCGGAAGCGCCGGCCTTCGTCGAGCTTGAAGGGCTCCTGACCCCTATGTTGGGCCGGCCCGGCGACCTGCTGGTGACTCTTCCGGCGGTGCTGGAACAGCTGCGCGGTCGCGGGCTGTTCCCCGGTCCGGGGGTGACGGTCGTTTCCTCCACCGCGCCCTGTCCGCCGGACCTGGCCGCCGAACTGCGTTCGGCCGGCTGCCGGCTGGTGGAGGTCTACGGCTCAACCGAGACCGCGGGAATCGGCTACCGCGAACAGGATGCCGGCGGGTACGCGCTGCTTCCGTGGTGGCGCCGAGCGGGCGAAGGGCTGAAGCGCGATCCGGGCGGCGATCGCGGCGCGGAGGCGGTCACGCTTCCCGACGAGGTGGAGTGGCACGACGAGCGGCGTTTCGTTCCGGTGCGGCGGCGGGACGGTGCGATACAGGTCGGCGGGGTCAACGTGTATCCCGGGCGCGTGGAGCGCGTGCTCGCTGAGCACCCGGCGGTTGCTGAGACGGCGGTTCGAGCGTTCTACGGCGAGCACGGCGTGCGCCTGAAGGCCTTCATCGTACCCGCCGCGCCGCGCGCGCAACCGCCGGGCGCCGAATCGGCGCTCCAGGCCGAGCTCAGGGCGTATGTGAACGCTCGGCTTTCAGCCCCGGAACGACCGGCGGTCTATCGGTTTGGAACGAAGCTCCCGCGAAACAGCATGGGCAAGCCGGCCGACTGGGAGCTGTAGCGCCTTTTGACGGTACAGTCTCGGGAGGGATACCATAAGTACAGGAAAGCAGTACAGGAAAGCAGGACAGGGAAGCGGGCAGTCGATACGTGCGCTCCTGAGCTCCTGCCCGGGCGTTGACAATTGGAGGCCCAGTCGATATAGTTTGAGTCTCAATTGGCATTCACGGAGAGATGTCCGAGCGGTCGAAGGAGGCGGTCTTGAAAACCGTTGAACCGAAAGGTTCCGTGGGTTCGAATCCCACTCTCTC
>PUPD01000098.1 GCA_003552985.1 Spirochaetaceae bacterium | reverse complement strand
TCACTGCTCCGGCCGCCGCGCGGCCCGCAGCTTGTACACTGCAGTCCGATAACCCGTCACGCGATAAGGAAGCGACTATGCCACGAAGATCATACAAAGGCGAGAAACGCCGCAAACAACTGGAGAAGCAGCGCAAACAGGAAGCCAAACGCCAGAAACGTCAGAGCAAGGACTCCGGCGAGGAGCAGGGCGAGGACACCTCCTACCTTGAATACCTTCAGCCCGGCGGGCCGATGGACGAGCGCTACGTCAACGACGAGGAAGAAGAAGGCGACGAGGAAGGAACCGGCCAGGCGGCGGACAATAGCGACGACCCTCCTCGGCACGAGACCGAGTAACCCGCCTCACGTTATTTCGGCACGATGGGGCCCGCTGCCGGCGATTCACCATTCTGCGGGAAATGCCCCGGGGAGACCCGGATCTACCGCAATTGCTTGAATGCCACCGGCCGACTGCTCCAAGTCCCACACTACCTCACCTTCCTGGGTGATCTTACGTAACATACTTCCCGCGTTGAAATAGACGCTCCCGTCCGGGCTGGCGGCAATCGCCCGAATTGTGGGACGGGCACCGTCGTCCGGGTCCGGTGGGCCGCTGTAGACGGGATCCTCCCACGCAGGCCCCTCCTCATCGAGTCGGTACTTCCACAACTCACCCAGATTGCCGCCGCTGTAAAGGCCGTCAGCGTTGTCGCTTGCCACTGCATATAGCTGTCCGTCTTCGCCGGCTAATCCCGCATCCCATATCACGTCTGCTTCACCGTTGTTTCGCTCAATCGCGCGAAGTACCGAATCGTGGCCCGCAGTGAACACCATCGCCTGAAACGACCGGGCAACAACTCCGCGAACCCATTCGTCGGGCTCGCCCTCAAAACTCCACGCCTGCTGCGGTTCACCGTCTTCTTGCTCCACGATCCCGCGGACGGTCCCGTCCCGGAGACCTACCACGATTTCGTCTTCGGGGTTTACCGCAACCGCGAAGGTCCAGTTATCGAACTCGCCGACTGACGGTAAAGGCAACGACCACTCCGATTGACCATCCGCGCTGAGCTTCCAGAACGCTTCATCCTCCAGTCCTACATACACGGCGCCGTCGCCGTCCACCGCAACTGCACGCACTCGAGCGTCGAACTCAGCCGTCCACAGCCCCATCCCGCTCGGAGAGATCTTGTGAACCGTCCGGTCTCGCGATCCCGAATAGACGAACCCGGTTGCGTCCACGGCCACCGCTTGCACCGTGTCACTATGCCCCCCATAACTCCAGAGCCGGTTCCCTCCGGCGTCGAGTTTCTTCACCTCAGACCCTGCCGCTATATAGATAAACTCCCCCGGCTCCCAGGCTGTGAAGCTCAGGTCGACAGCTTTTTCGCCCGATCTCACAACTACACCTCGCCTGCGCTGCCCCTCGGAATCAAACAGCGTGGCGGCGCGGGCAACTACAGTTCCTGTCGCATCATCGGCATCGCTCTCGATAATAAACGCGAAGATGTGATACTCGTCGTTGTTCCGCAGTCCGCTGAGCCTGGCCGTGCCTCCGGGTGAGGCTCGTGGGTCAAGCCGCCCGGCGTTAACGACAAGCGATGCCGCACTCGCTGCATTCTCGGCAAGCTCCTCGACGTCCCCGATTGTAACCTCATCAAGCGCTGCATCAAACTCCAAAGCCGGAGGCAACTCATCGCGAAGGTCAACCGCCGGCAAGACGAAGACTACCAGGCGGCTTTCGGCTTCAATCCCACCGCCCAGCGCCCCAACCCTTGCGGCATGCATGCCCGAAAAGCGCACCGAAAGAATGGCTTCCGCGCTCGCGTCGCCCGGCGTCCACTGACAGCCGGCAACGAACGCAAAGGCCGCGATACACGCCCACCGGGCAAAGCTTCTCATCATGGCGTCCTCCAGAACTCCTGCTCATATTCCTGAGCGCCGCGCTTAGGTTTACGCAGTTAGAATATCTCAGTGTCCTGGAGTTATCAAGGAGAATATCGTTCCCGGCACGCCCGTTCCTCGAGACGCGCTTCCAACGCTATGCCCTCACCCTTTACGAGGTCGTCAGGGAAAATCTCCTCATGACCAAAGCAAGTGGTTTGCGGAGGTCAAGAGATGTGCTTTTGCCTTGAATCTGCATGTACGTGCTGTTAATGAGAGCAGCGCCGTGCTTTCGCTTTTCTTCCCGATGCACCCCGGGATAGACATCCTGGGCGGTCGGCTAACTGCTTCGCCTGTCGGACCCGTAAGCTCACACCGTGTCGTTCTGGGGATATCGAGCCCTTGTAGCAGCCTATCTCGCGTTATTAGCCGGGTCTGAATGCATGTTCAGCCCGTCGGCTTGCACTACTGCGATTTCGCCCGTTAGCGGCAGTTCGCGCACGCGAGGGATGGACATTACTTGGCACACCATTTCTATACGCTCATTCTGTGAGTTGTTCGGTCGGCTGAAGCAACGTTTCGTCGTCCGCCAGGACTCCTCCGACCTCACCGAGCAGTCTTTCGAGCACTTCCTTTTCGATTTCCGCCTCGGTTTCCAGGGGCAGAATCCGAGCCACCGCCTTATTGTGCTTCGTGATCGTTGTCGGCTCGCGACTCTCGGCTACTTCATCCAAGATGTCGAAAAAGTGTCGCTTGAAGCGGCCCGCGGGTATGATTCTTTCTCGCTTCTTATTTGTGTCCATCGACATCAGCTATAGACGAGGTGCCGGCCTTGTCAATACCAGCGAATTCAAAAAGCCCCGCCGAAGCGGGGCTTTGTTCAACTCAAAACAAGCCTTCGGATGTTTAGAACGAGAGGCCGGCCGAGAAATACGGACCTGTGAAACTATCATCGACCGCATTCAAGTCGCCGATGGCTTCGGGTGCATCCTCATTGAGCCAGAAGTAGCCAAGCGTGAAGCTAGCAGCACCCGGGGAGAAGGTCATCGAGATGTCGGCCGAGTTCATGGTTTCTTCCCAGACGTCATCGTCGAGCCCCAGTGCGATCCCGGCTTCAAAGCTCAGGAGATCCGGAAGCACCGCGCTGCTGAGGCCCAGACCGAGAGCGCTCACTTCGGAGTCATCCATGCCGCCGAGGCTGAAGCTTGCGCCCACAAGACCGTCCAGGTAGTTGACTGCACCACCGACGCCCCAGTACCACTCGGTAACCGCGTCATCATCGAGATCCATCGTGTAGCTGGCGGCCAGCTCACCGTCAAGATCGGGAATGATAGGCATACCGAAGAACACCCCGAAGCCGAGATGGCCATCGCCGAAATCTTCAAGCCCCGGGTAGAAGGAGTACACGGTTTCAAGCCCGAGAGTTCCAACCCCTTCAATCGGGATCATAGCATCGACGCCAAAGAGGGTCGGAGCGAGGTCACCGTTACCAAGGTCAGCGTCAAAACCATGCGCCATGTACACATTAACCATGTCTACGAATGTCAAGGAGACCTGGTGTCCGATCGCCTCAAAATCCTCGACCGCGAGGTTCTCTAACTCGTAATGGGAGACGTCCGCAACGTCAGTATAGCTCCACTCGGCGAAGCCTATCTTGTAGGTCAGGCCGAAGGGAAGCGGAGCACCGGTGAAGTCACCGATCCAGCCACCGAGGTTGCTCTCGAGAGCGGCCTCACCAATACCGAGCGGTGGGCTAGTGTCCCAGGCGGCGGTATCTCCGGCAACGTCGGACTCGAAGTACAGGCTGTTCCACTCGTCGACCTGAACGTCTAGGTTGAGCTCGACTTCGGTTTCTTCAGCGTATTCTTTGGCGAAGTCACCGGCGCCCCATTGTACTTCCGTGTTGACCTCACCGCTCCAGCTGATGTCAGCTGCAGCTGCCGTCATGCCTACTGCTACTACTAGCACTAAGGCTAGGAAAAGAATCTTCTTCATAACTTATTCTTCCTCCATCCCGTGTTTTGGAGAGAGCCAACGACCCTCTTTTACCCCATTCTCTTAGGATTTGCTCCGTAGTATAGCAACAGGTGAATTCCCTGTCAAGGTTTTCGCCAATTCAAGCACCGTGACTATTCCGTTAATTTTGCGCATTCGTCGCTGATCTATTGAGAACCTTGAATGTAGCGAGCACCGTTGGTGGAGCACGATCGTGAGTGTAGCACGGGTTTGGTGCGCGCGCAAGTAGCTACGGCGCAAGAGGTTCCGTCTTTACCCCTAAAACCGGTCGTTTACCGCTCGGAACCGCCGTGGTATAGTGACCGGGCCGGCGGGGTGAGAGGTGCTGTGATCCCCGCTTTAGGAGGCTTTGTGGCCGGTTTGCAGGGTGCGATTGCGGGAAGATGGCTCGAAATTCGCGAATCCGCCCGCTCACTGCATGACATCACCTATCTCTTGCGCCCTTCCCAGGCGGCCCTGGCCGAGCACGCCTCACGCCTGCGCCACGCCGTTGAGCAGGGCACGGTGGAATACAAGCGCGCCGGGCTGCAGCAGGTCTTTGTCCGCCTCGAGGAGATGTCGTACCGCAGCGTGAGCAGCGGGGTTCTGCAGGCGCTCGAGCATGAGCTCGATCTCCTCACCTGGTCCACCGTGGTTCAGAAGCTCATCAGCGAGGGCAAGATCTCGATTGCGCACGAGACGCCCGAAGAACCCCACAACCCCTCGCTCGAGGTGCGCGAGATAATGGCGCAGGTGCAGCAGGCGGCGCAGAAAGACCCCGCGGTCAAGAGCGACCCGGCGATCAAGAACATCCTCCTGCAGATCACCAAGTACCGCAACGAGGCCGAGCGCCTCAGGAAGCTCACGCAGAAAGCCCCTGAGAAGCAGCGGGCGGCGATCTTACAGAACTTTCAATCTTCGTTCGCCGAGATCTTCGCGAGCATCAAGAAGAACTACGCCGAGTTCGCCCACCACCAGGCGCTCAAGGACGCTCCGCCTTCAAGAAACCCGCTTGAGCGCTACAGGATAAGCGCCTTCACCCGCCTGTACCTGCCACAGGCTGAGAAGCTCACGCGCCTGCGCGCCACCATCACCTACGTGCGCCGCGAGCAAGAAGCCGTGCGCGGGACGCTTCTCCGCCTCACAGCCGACAAGCAGACCGTGTTTGCCACGGTGCGAGCCGAGCTTGACGCCTACGAGCACGCCACCGGCAGCCGCCGCCTCGCCCGCCAGCTCGCCCGCGCCTTCGCGCTTGAGATCATCAGCACCATCGAGCGTGAGCGTCGCTGAGCCCTACTTGTTGTCTGAGCTCGTATTGTTGAGCTCGCCTGCCAACGACTTCAGGAAACGGTCAAACTGCTGATGGTACTGTACGAACTCCGAGTCGATGTTTTCGGCCGCGCGGTTCGCAAACAGCACCTTCTCGGGCACGAGCGACGCACCGTAGATGTTTCTAAACACATGTCGAAACGCCAGTAGTTCTCGCAAACGTTCGGCGAGCGCCCGGTCAATAACCGCCCGGCGTACGCCGGGCACTTCGAGCGTCATGCGATTGAGCAGCGCCTTGTGCCACACGTGCTGGTCGAGATCGTTCTCAAAAAACTTCGCCACACGGAGGAAGTAGGCTTCGAAGGCGGTATACAGGTTATGGAGGGTATAGCCCATCGCGGCGTACTCGAACTCGTCGGGCGTGCCGCTATGAGCAATGCGTTCAGTCATGCGTCGGTTCTTTTCGGCGTTCTCGCGAATGAGCTCAAGATCGCGTTCGAGCTCGGCGCGCAGAACTTCAATCTCTTCAGGAGCGTTCATAAAGCAGCTCCCCGCGCGAGCGCACCATCTGAATGAACTCCGGCCGCTGGTCGCCGAGGTCAATGAGCGAAACCTCAAACTCAGAAGGCGGAATCTCGTCGAGCAGCCTGAACCAGTCTCCTCCTTCCACCGCGATGTCCAGGTCGGAGTTCAGCCTATACGGACGCATGGTCTCGTAGGTTGAACCGAAGCCCCAGATACGAATCACGCGGCTGTCCGCCTCGCCAAGCCGTTGCGCAAGCCTCCGGCCGAACGCCTGCGCCCTCGCTCGCCGCTCCTGCGCCTCTTGTCGCTCAGCCTCTTTCTTTGCTCGAATGCGACGCGCGGCCGCCTTGATGTCGAACTCCGCCATTGCACCTCGCAGTGTAGCATGCGCCGCGCCTCTGCAGCCACAGGCGGGAAACGGAGCGGCTCGCGCGGCGGGGCGGCGGGGCGGCGGCCTGCGCCCTTGCTCGCTCGGCGGCTACAGCAGGTCGTCGTGGCCGCTGCGCTCTATCTGGGTGACGACGTCGCGCACAAGCTGCGAGGCGCCTTTGCGGCAGACTAGGACCATGCCGTTGCGCACCACCACCATGATGTTGTCCAGCCCGCAGATCGCCACCGGGAGCTCGGAGTGCACGAAGTTGTTGCGGCTGTCGGCCTGAAACACCAGCTTGCCCGCGCCCGGCTCGCCGCCGCTTGCGGTCACCTTGGAGAGCTCATCCCAGCTTCCTACGTCCGACCACTCAAAGCCGGCCTCAACCATCGCTGCGCGGCGGCTGCTCTCCATCACCGCGTAGTCCACCGAGATCTTCGGCATGCGCCGATAGACTTCCTCGAGCTCGTCGGCGATCTCCGCTACCTGAATGCCCTGCCGCTCCTTGAAGCGGAACGCTGCCGTGAACCCGGCGAACCCGGACCTGATCTCCGGCGCGTACTCGGCAAGCTCCTCGTGATAGATTCGGCTTCTGAGGACGAACATGCCGGAGTTCCAGTAGTAGCGGCCGCTCTTGACGTACTTTTCGGCCACCATGAGATCCGGCTTCTCGCGGAACGAGCGCACCAAGAACCCCGGCCCGTAGGGCTCGCCGGCCTCAATATAGCCGTAGCCGGTCTCCGGCCGCGTGGGCTTCACCCCGAACACCACGAGGTATTCATCAGCCGCGATCGTCGCGGCATTGTTCACATCTTGCTCGAACTGCTCCTGCGGGGCGATGATATGGTCGGCGGCGAGCACCAGGATCTTACCGTCGTCAATGCCGTCACGCTCCAGGTAGGTGGTGGCGTAGGCGACCGCCGGCGCCGTATTGCGACCCGCCGGTTCAGGGAGGATCGTAACCCGGCCGGCGACGTCCGTGCCGAGCGCGGCGATCTGCTCCACCGCACCGGCCACGTGGTCGGCGTGCGTCACAACCAGGATACGCGGCCTGCCCTCGAGCTCGGCCGCGCGCATCACGCTCGCCTGCAGGAGCGACCTGCCGTTGCCCGGGTCAATAAACTGCTTCGGCCATTGCTGCGTTGAGGCCGGCCACAGGCGCTGTCCGATGCCCCCTGCAAGAATCACAACGCTGTCTACCACACAAAACCTCCCATTCACTTGAATTATAACATCATACGACGAGGTTCGCACACGTAAATGCCGAGGGAAATTGCTTGACCGCCCGCTACGGCGGGGCGTACAATGCCGCTAAGCACCGCACACAGCGAAATCAAATGGAGTGTACCTATGGCCAGTGCGTTTACCCTCGCGATTAATCCTTGGGTGTACCTTGCCCAGTACCGGCAGGACGACACCTGGAAAGAAGAATACCTGGAGCAGCCCCACAAGACTCCGCAGGAAGAAGCAGCCCTCTCGGAGCAAGAGCGCAACGCGCTGCTCGCACAGCGGAACTCCTTTCCGCAGCTCCCGCTGGTGAACTACACCACCCAGTACGGCATGGGCGCCTTTGAAGGGCTCAAGGCGTTCCCGCAGAAAGACGGGGGTCTGAAGATATTTCGTCCTGATGAGAACGCAAAGCGCCTGAAGAGCTCGATGGAAGGGCTGCAGATGCCCGGCATTCCGGTTGATATGCTGGTTGAAGGTGTGAAGACCGTTATCCGCCGCAACTATGAGCTCGGCTTCGCGCCGGACTACGATCCCGAGTGGGAGAAGGACGGCTTCGTCACTGCGCGTTCCATTTATATCCGCCCATTCACCTATTCCGAGCCCGGCATCGGGCTGAACCTGAGCGACTATCCGTGGGTGGTGGCGGTCACCACGCCGGTCGGCTCCTACTTCGACCCCGACGCGCCGGCCAAGGGTATCACCACCCGCAAGGTACGCGCCTTCCCCGGCGGCACCGGCTGGATCAAGTGCGATGCCAACTACGTCGTTCCGACGCTTGAGAAAAAGCGCGTGCAGAAGCTCGGCTACATGGAAGCGATCTTCCTTGACGCCGGCGAGCACAAGTACGTGGAGGAAGGCTCGTCCTGCAACATCTTCTTCTATCAGAACAACGGCACGCTGGTCACTCCGGAGCTCGGCGACACCATCCTGCCGGGCATCACCCGCAAGAGCGCGATTCAGCTCGCGCGCGATCTCGGCATCACGGTTGAGGAGCGCCCAATCACGATTGAAGAGGCGATGAGCGAGACTGCCGAGTGCTTCGTCACCGGCACCGCCGCCGGGGTCACCTATATCGAGTCTATTGAGCACGAGGGCGGGACCATGGTGTTCAACCGCGGCCGCGTGGGCGAGCTCACCCGCAAGCTGCAGGACACGCTCAAGGGCATTCAGTACGGCGTGGTTGAGGACAAGCACGGCTGGATGTACGGCATCTGAGCCGCGCGGCGGCAGCGCCCGGGCCCGGGGAGCCATCGCCTGCCCGCCTTCAGAAGCTGTTGGCCTCGAGGTCGCGGGGGATTGCGGTGTAGATCTGAAGTTCGTACTGCGGCCGCGGATAGAGCACATGGCGCAGGTTGAGCTCGGCGAGACTCGTGGTCGCCGCACGCGCGGCGGTCTCCGGGTCGCGCCCGTAGTTCTCGGCAAGCTCGTTTGACTCGGTAAGGTACACCATCCCGCGCGAGGTCTTGTCCGGGTCGCCGAGTTGCTCGCCGAGGCGGTTCTGCACGACCCCAAGGTTGTTGCGTATCCTGATGCGGTACTCCACCAGCGCGCGGTGCTCGGGGTCCTCGTCGATCAGGAGCACATCGATATCCTCGCGCTCGGCATCGAGCCTGTCCAGCAGATCGCGGTACAGCCCCTCGGCCGAGTGGTAGTTGCCGCGGTTGAAGAAGGCGTTTGCGGTAGCGTAGAGCAGATTGCGGTTGCCGCTGAACGGGCCGGCGGCATCCAGGAACGACTCGAGCGCGTCGTCCCAGATCTCAGCGCGGTAATGGATGTAGCCTTTCTTGTAGTCCTGCTCGCGCGTGCTGTAGGCGTTGGCCTCGGCCCGCCTGAACTGATCGAGTGCCGCTTCGTACTCACGCCCCACGTAGTAGTAGATATCGCCGAGGCGCGCATACAGCCGCCCGAAGCGCTCCTCCGGCTCCAGCAGCCCCTGCCCGGCAGCCTCCTCGTAGACGCGGATGCCGTCGAGGAGCTCATCCTCGGCAAGCACGAACTCTCCGCGGTCGTAGTAGAACTCGCCGAGCCTACCGTGCGCATCCACCTGCATCGCGAGCCGGCGTGGGGTCAGCGGCTCGGTCTGATCAAGCACCGTGAGCGTGTTCTGCAGCGCCCGTTGCTCCTCAGACAACGACTCAAGCCGCCGGAAGTAGCGCGCCAGGTGGTAATGCGGCTCGGGGATCTCGTCGTCCTCTGAAAGCGCGCGGAACAGGATATCGCGGACCTCATCGAGGTCATCGTAGTCGATCAGATAGCCGCCGAGCTCGGCGTAGATGAACGGGTCTATCTCGGTTCGCGGGTCGTCCTGGAACACGCGCCGCAGCGGCTCAACCTCCTGCCGGTTGTCGGTGCGGATGAAGTACAGGAGCATGCGCATCAGGAGCTCGTCGGTATCGCCGTGGCGGCTGATGCCGGTTGCGAACTGCACGCGCGCATCCTCATAGCGCTCCTCGTCTATCTCGGCCCAGCGCATGTAGTTGTCGCCGGCGGCGAGGAGAATATCGTAGTCGTAGAGCTCCACCGCCTCCTGATAGCCCCGCAAAAGCTCCTCGGCGCGCTCGTAGTTCATGCGGTGCACCGACTCGAGCTCGGCGTAATTCAGAATGCCCTGTTTGTCCATGGGGTAGGCTGCAAGCAGCTTCTCGTACTTCTGCGCCGCAAGCCCGTACTGCCGCTCGGCGGTGAAGGCCTCGCCGTAGCGGTAAAACCATTGGCGCACCGGATAGTTGAAGACCCAGCGGTGTACCGGCCAGGTCGCGAAGCCCTGGTCGAAGAGGCGGTTGGCCTGCTAGTCCTGCTCCTCCGGTATAAGCTCGTAGCCCTGCCGAAACAGGTTGCGCGCCTGGATCGGACGGTAGAGCAGCTGGTACCCGGCGGCGGTAAGG
>PUPD01000218.1 GCA_003552985.1 Spirochaetaceae bacterium | reverse complement strand
GCTACCCCACCCGGACACCTCGGCCACTGGCTCCATATCTGATCTTAAACCAAACTTGAACGAACGCGTGATGAGTGCTGCGGCTCTGCGAGATCGATCCGAACAAGCCCTGCCGCTGGTTCATCAAAGTCAGCATCGACGCGCAGAGCAACAGGTGATGGCGTCCTACGCCTACCGCATGAGTCACTTCACTCAAGGCGGGATCACGGATAGCGAGCCCCACATCACCGGAGCCAACTACATCCGAAAAACGAGCAACTACGCCGGCGACGACCGGGAGGCAAACGTGAACGGCGATACTCAGGCGTTTTCCGGATCATCACCCGTAAGTAGTTGCCGGCGCTAATTGAACACCGGATCACGCCGTTGGTTTCCCGGTGGCTCATGCCGGTAGAACCGCGCGCCGGTGCTACGGACCGAGCGGATCACCGGTATACCGTGCCGGGTATCTGGTACTCCCTGCTTTCCACAGTCTCACCGGCGAGATAATCGCGCACAAGGTTCGAAAGCAGCCGCGCCATTCCGTCGAAGTCCTGCTCGATCGTGGCGGTGAAAATCGGGGCCGAGTCGATCTCCTGCTTTGCGAAATCAGTCCCGTCGACGCCGACTACGCGGATCTCGTCACGGCCGTCGCGCTGTATGGCCTGCGTTGCGCCGTAAGCCGGCTCGTCCCAACCGGCCCAGATCCCGGCGATGCTGCCCGCGGCCGAGAAGCTGGTCAGGAGGTCCTCGGTCACACTGCGAGCAAAATCAACTGGGCCGGGCACCTCGATGTGAATCTCGCGTACGATCTCGATTCCCGGATACTCGGCAAACAGCTCGCGCGCGCCCTCCGCCCGCGCGCGGACGCCCGGATGCGGGTCGTGCGTGAACATAACGACCGGGCCCTCCTCGCCGATGACATCAATCAAGGCTTCGGCGGCCTGACGGCCGAGGTCGTGATTATCCGAGGTGACGTTGAGATAAACCCCGTCGGTGAAACCGGCATCGAGTCCGAACACCGGCACACCGGCTTCCTCGGCTGCCGAAAGCCCGGCGCTCATCTGCTGTGGATCGCCCATACCGAGCACGATTGCGTCGACCTGTTGCGACACCATGTCCTGGATGCGCGTCACCAGGAGTCCAAAATCACCGGCAGTATCGGAAATACGGATATTCCAACCGTTCTCCTCGCCGTATTCCTGAAACTGATTGATGACCTGCGCGGTCGTGGCGCTCGCCATATACGGCGTAACTACCGCTATCTCTACCCGCTCCTCGGGTTCGCTTGCGCCTCCCGCCCACAGCGGCAGCCCCGCCGCCGCCAAGACCATCAACGGCAACGCAATGCGTACAGCTCCCTTCATCGTTATCCTCCTGTCTACGTGCGCTGCATGTTCAGCGCATGAATCGAATGCATGATCTCGCCGAGGCTCGGATACACGCGCGCGAAGACGCGGTAGTAGGCGTCGTACGCCGCATGACGCTCCGTATTCGCTGCAAATACCGGCTCGTCCGGACCGTCGTCCCCCGGCGGCGCCGACGCCGTGCCGGGTGCATGATGCCCAGCATCTAGTACGCGCAGCATGCCGCGTCCGCCCGCGAACCGCGCGTCCGCCGCAACCCGCACCGGGACGCCGCTAACATCCGCCAGCAACTCGGGCCATCCCGGGATGGTCGCTCCGCCGCCGCTCACGAGAAGCTCCTCGGTGGCGCCCCGGTTCGCCGCCAGCGGCTCGAGCACCGAACGCACCGCAAAGCTTACCCCTTCCAGGACCGCTTTGAACAGAGTCACCCGGTCGGTTTCGCGCCGCAGGCCGATAAACGCGCCGGATGCCGCCGGATCCTTGAACGGCGAGCGCTCGCCCGCGAGATGCGGCAGGAACATAATGCCGGTTGGGCTTTTTCCGCTCGGCCCGACGCGCTCAGCCGCCGCACTGCCCAGTGTTCGAAACAACGCAATCCGCTCTGTCTCGTCAGAGCTGAGGATCTCGCTGAGCCACTCCACCGCTCCGGCGGCGGTGAGGAGCGGAGCTACTCGAACGATGCCGGGCGTGATGGGGTGCGGTAGGTTGAAGACTCCGGTTTCCGGGTCTCCGAGCTGACCGGCCGCGGCCTCGTCGAGCACCCATCCGCTGGTGCCGAGATAGCAGCCGACACGCCCGCCGGTTAGCTCAGAAGCGAGCACCGAAGCACCGACATCGCCAGCTCCGTGGATCACCTGCACCGAGCCCGGCAGGCCGAGCTCCCGCGCGAGATCCGGCGGGACGATGCCGTCTACCGCCGAGGCGGAGCAGACCTCCGGAAGGCAATCCCGGTCGATGCCGATCGCGTCGGCGATCTCCGCCGACCAATCGCCTGCGCGGATATCCAGCAGGCCGGTGGTTCCGGCAGTCGTTCGGTCCGTACGCGCGGTGCCGGTGAGTCGATACGCCACGAAGTCGTGCGCCCCGCAGAATAGGCGGTCGTACGCCGTGCCGGAAACCTCGAGAGCCAGGAGCTTGGCGGGAAATCCGGACCCGTCCGGGGTGTTGCCGGTGATCGCGATCAGACGTTCACGGGGGATCCGCTCGTACAAGCGCTCGAGATAGTCCTCACCGCGTGTGTCGTGGTACAGGATTGCAGACCGCACGGCGACCGCTTCTCCGCCGGCTGCAGTAAGGGAGGTGGTCTCGCCGCCGCGCAGAAGAATTAGATTCTGCATCTGTCCTGTCAGCACGATCCGGTTAACGGCGCTGAGATCAGCGCTTCTGCCCAGGGCGAGCAGCGCTTGTCGAAATGCATTCCACCACACTTCCGGATCGATCTCGCCGCCGGTCTCGCTACCGGCAGGATACCGGCCCACCTCGGCATGCACCGGCAATCGGTAGTTGTCGAACAAAACGCTCTTCGCCGATCCCGTACCGATATCGACCACAATCGTTCTTCCGGAACTCGCGTTCTTACTCATCATTCGTCCCCGTTTCGAATCATACCCGCCGTGCGCCGCCGCTCGCGGACACGGCCCCTACAAGCGTTTCGATATAGGCCTGAAACCGCTCCTCTCCTTCAGCCGCGGCTTTTACCATCGCCGTTCCGACGATCGCGATATCAGCGCCGAGCGCGTGTGCCGCGCGAACGTCGTTCGGCGTCTGCAACCCGAAACCGACTGCAATCGGCACGATATCGGCTGCCGACGTGCTGCAGGTGCGCAACTCCTCGATGCGGCGCTTCAGCTCGGCGCTCGGCGTGAAGCGTCCTCCGGTCGGCATATCAGCTGTCTGCAGATAGGCGAACGCCTCGGGGCCGAGGAACGGTGTCGCTTTCCCGGTGGTATCGGATTCCCCGTGCTGCGAATCATGCTCGGCGCCGAGGAACGCAACCGTCTCGATACCTGCCGCAGCGCAGGCGGTCGACAACCGGAATCTTCCGCTTTGGTCAACGTCCGGAATCAGAACCGCCGCGGCACCGGCCTGCGCGGCCTCGCTTACAAACCGCTCCAGTCCGATCTCCTTGAGCGTCTCGGCGAACGCCATCACGATCGGAAAAGCCCCGGCCTGAAAAGCTGCGTGGGTGCTGCGTCTCAACAGCTCCAGCCGGTCCGGAACCACCGCAGCGACCTCTTTGAGCGCCACGCTGATCGTATCGCCTTCCATCGGCGGCGCGCTTGCCGACACGCCGATCTCCACAACGCGTATGCCGTGTGCAACCAGCCGAGAGAGGTTGCGCGCGAAGCTGCCGGCATCAGGATAGAGCCCCGGAAGATAACCGACAATGGTCTTATCGCCCTCCTGCGCGCGCCGGCGCAGGTACACACCCAAGGCGGCCGGCGCTGTGCACTCGTCCGTTCTCCAGCCGTTCACTTAGGCGCTCCTCTGCGACAATCCCGAAAGCAACACCGCCAGGATCAGGATGGCTCCGGTCAGAACCGACTGAATATAGGTATCTACGCCCACGATATTCAGGCCGTTGCTAAGGACGCCCATGATCAGTACCCCCAGGACCGTGCCGAACGCGTTCGGCTGACCGTCGCGAAAGGCCGTCATACCGAGAAAAACCGCAGCAGCAGCGTTGAGCATGAACGGCGCGGCAGCCTGCGGATGCGCTGAGAACAATCGACTGGTAAGCACGATACCGCTGATCGACGCAGTTACGCCCGAGTATACGTAAGCGAAGAATCGAGCCCGGCTCGTGTTGATGCCGGCGAGATAGGCGGCTTGTCGATTGCCGCCGATCGCGTACAGCCGCTGCCCGAAGGTGGTGTAGTCGAGTAGGATCCAGGTGGCCAGAACCACACCGACCATGATGACCACCGGAGTGGGAATCGGGCCGACTCTCCCCTGTCCGATCCAACGGAACGCTGCCGGCAACCCGAACACTGTGGTGCCGCGGGTAATGAACAGCGCGAGCCCGGTATATGACGTCATAGCGGCGAGAGTCCCGATGAACGGTGATACACCGGCGTAGGCGATGATAAGCCCGTTGACCGCTCCGATTGCCGCGCCGGCAAGCACCGTGAGCAGAATCGCAGGCGCTATGCCGACTCCCGAAACCAAGAGACTTGCTAGTATCACCCCGCTCAAGCTGGCGACAGCACCGACTGATAGATCGAAATCACCGGTCACCATCACCATACCCACTCCGGCCGAAGCGATCGCCAAGGTAGCCACCTGCTCAACAAGATTTCGCAAATTTCGTATCTGCGCGAATGCATCGGGCCGCAGCAGCGAAAACAGAACCACCAGGAAGACAAAGCCGAGCAAGGTCCCCCAGGTCTTGAGGAAGCGTTGCAGGTCGAGGCTGGGGCCGGAATCCAATCCACCGGAGTTAGTTCTCATCATCCACTCCCATATAGCACAGCCGAAGATAGTCGTGTTGGGTCAAACCCTCGTTTGCGACCGTCCTACCCTGGCGTCCTTCGCGCAGGAACACCAACCGGTCGCTAAGCGTGAGCATTTCATCGAACTCGGACGAAACCAACACTACGCCGACGCCTTCTCCGGTGAGGCGGCGGATGATCTCGTAGATCTCGCCGCGCGCGCCGATATCGACTCCTTTGGTCGGCTCGTCGAGCAGAAGCACCTTAGGCGCGGTGAGCAACGCGCGGGCAAACATGACCTTCTGCTGGTTGCCGCCGGACAAGGTCTGGACCACCTGCCGATACGACGCTGTCTTGACCCGTGCCCGCGAACCGGCTTGTTCGGCTGCGCGAGCGGCCGCGGAGAACCTCATCAGCCCGGCGGTTGCAAATCGCTCCAGGCTGCTGACGATGGTGTTGGCGCGGACGCTTAGCCCTAAGGCCAATCCCTGCGCCCGGCGCTCCTCGGGGATCAGCGTTACTCCTTTACGCAACGCACAGCCCGGCGTGCGCGGCCTGTATGGCCGGTCACCGAACGTTATTTCTCCACTGCGAACCTTGAGCGCACCCGCCAGCATCTGCAGCAGTGTGGAGCGGCCGGCGCCGACCAAACCGCCTATGCCCAGCACCTCGCCGGCCCGCACCGTGAAGCTTACTGGCCCCACGCCCGCGCCGGCGATGCCGTTCACGGACAATAAAACCGCGCCGCGGGTGCGTTCTACCGGTTCCGGGGCCCGTTGCGCAGCACTGCCGATCATCTTGGCGATCAACGTGTCCTTGTCTATCTCCCCTGTCGGCCAGGTGCCGATGCGTTTACCTTCGCGCAGGACCGTAACCCGGTCGGCGATCATAAACACATCGTCAAGGTTATGGGTCACACATACCACGGTATTGCCCTGTTCGCGCAGGGTGTGAATCAAGGCGAAAAGGCGCTCCTTTTCCCGGCTTGTCAGTGCCGTAGCCGGCTCATCCATAAAATAGATCGAGGCATCATGGACGAACGCTCGCCCGATCGCGACCATCGCCCGTTGCCCCGGCGCCAGGTAGCGAACCGGTCGATCCATGGGGATGGAAACCCCGAAGGTGTCAAACACGCGCCCGGTCATCTCACGAAGCCGCCGTCTGCTGAACAGCCCAAACCGTTTCGGAACCGGGTGCCCCAGAAACACGTTTTCGGCCGCGCCGAAGTACTCCACCAGGTTGAGCTCCTGATGAATAAACGCAAAGCCGGACCGACGAGCGTCAGCAGCGGAACGCACTGCCGTTGCCCGCCCGTCTACGAGTATCTCTCCTTCGTCTGCCGCAACAACGCCGGCCACGATCTTGATCAGCGTTGATTTCCCGGCGCCGTTCTCTCCGACTAGGGCGTGCACCTCACCGGCCCGCGCGTCGAACTCGACGCCGTCCAAAGCACGCACGCCGGGGTAGTTCTTACGAACTGCTCTGAGCTGGAGTCTAGGCTTCGCCATCGCCCCACTCCTCCGGACACACGGTATACTCGAGCTCGGCATACCGCCCGTTGCGCTGCAGCGCGACGCGCACCGCGCCACCGACCATATAGGCGATGTCGTACAACACCGCCTCGCCGTCGACTGTCCGGCTTACGCGTGCGGAACGCAGGCATGGACAGTTTTCGGCGATCTTGAGCAGCCCGGCAACCTCCGGACCGGCCGGCACGGCATCGAGCTGCTCCTCGGCGCTGGAGATCACGCGGTGGACGCGCACGCTCAACAGGCTGTAAAGCGGTCTATCGATGGTATATGCATCGACCACGTCTGCATAGGCCGGGGGGAGATACGATTCCTGAAACATTACCGGTCTCCCGTTCGCCCGGCGCAGGCGCTTCAACGCTGAGAACTCGGCGTAACGGCCACTGAAGACCCGCAGCACCTCGACAGGAGCAACCCCGTGCAGCCGTTCGAGCACCTCCGTCTCGGTTCTGAGCCGCGCCGAGGAGCCGGTGCGGGGGAAACTGGCCAGCTGTAAGCCACGATGACGATCGTGCAGTCCGGTTACAAAGCTACCCACCCCGTGCCGCAACTCCACCAATCCCTCGTCGTGCAGAACGCGCAGTGCCTGGCGGACCGTGGTTACCGTCGTTTGAAACTGCTCTGCCAGCGCGCTTTGGCTCGGAAGCACATCTCCGGTGCAGTAGCCGCCGGCGGCGATCTGCTCGCGGATGCGATCGGCGATGGCTCCGTACCGTAAGGTTCCGCTCCTGACTCTCATGCGCCTACCGTCAGACTACCCAGTTCCGTGCATTCGCTCTCCGGCCCCGTGACTACGCGCATGCCGCGTAGTACAACGCAACGAGAGCGCACTATACACATCTACTCTTGTATAAGAGTAGACGCTACAGTCTAAGCGGAACCAGCTGTACGGTCAAGAAAAATCTGAAGCGGCCGGAAGCTCCGGTTATCGCCCGGTCGCACGGAGGATCGCACGAAGGCAGGCCCGGATTGTCCGTCCTGGTTTTCGGTCCGGTCGCCGTGGTGCTCCCATCGAAATCCCGGGAACACCTTCAGCAAGCCTAGCCGAGTTGGCTCTCAGGCGGTACTGGTCAGACGTGTGATTCGTCGAACTGCGCGCGACCACCCGACAGCACGGAGGGTACCTGAGAGTATCATTCGAAACGAAACCGGAACGACGGCGCTCCGCGCACTCCCGGGCGGCACCCAAACAGCTTGCCGGCGAGCGGGTAGCGATCGCGTTCATCGGCGTCCATAGCGATCGAAGCGGTCGTTACGAACAGTGTCTCGAGAGCTGCGCCACCGAACGCGACCGAGGTGACGTTCTTTGCCGGAATCGCGTAGCGCCTGAGCAGCTCGCCACTGCGGGGGTCGATTCGAATCACCGCGGCGCCGTGGAACAGCGCCACCCAGAGCATGCCTTCGGCGTCGATCGTCATTCCGTCGGGCGCCCCGAGCGAGTCATCGACCTGGATCACGGTGCGTCGGCCGGCAATACCGCCGCTATCAAGATCATACGTGAACTCGTCGACGCAGCGCGTGCCGGTGTCGATGTAGTACATGCGGCTGCAGTCGGTGCTCCAGACGATGCCGTTGGAGGTCGTTACTCCGGAGATCATCTCGACCGGTTTCAGGTCAGGGCCGATTCGATACAGCGCTCCGGCGTTCGGCTGCTTCTTCATCGACATAGTGCCGACCCACAGCCTGCCGGCGGGGTCGCACTTGCCGTCGTTGCACCGGTTGTGCTGGAGATCCGGTTCAATCTCGAGGAGTTTTACCACCGCCCCGTTTTCCAGGTTCAGTTCGGCAATCTGAGACTCCATCGCTGCCAGCAGCGTACCGCGGTCGGTCGGCACCACGGTTCCAACTTGCTCCGGCATCTCGTACCGGCGGTTCAGTCCCGTATCCGGGTCGAATGCGAAGACGCGTTTTGCGGTTATATCCACCCAGTAGAGAACCTGGGCTTCGGCATCCCAGATTGATCCCTCGCCGAGCTCCGCTACGTACTCGGCGGCGGCCTCGAACTGCAGATTCCGGGCGGCTGCGCCTGACTTGCGAGCCCGAGGCGACTTGTCGTCGGTCATCCCTCTTACCTCCCGTCCGGCTCGCTGATAGGGTTCAGCGGCGCGACCATGTGCGGTACCTCGGCCTCCGGCATGTAGAACTGCGAATGCATTCCTCCGTCGACGTAGAGTACCTGACCGGTAATGTAACTTGCGGCATCGGACAGCAGGAACGCCACCGCATCGGCAACCTCGGCCGGTTTGCCCTCGCGTCCCAGCGGAACGAGCCGGCGCCTGCGTGCCAGCTCTTCGTCAGTGATCGACTGCCACGGCTCGGTTCCGATCATTCCCGGTCCGACCGCATTCACACGGATGCGAAGCCCGGCGAGATCGAGCGCGAGCGCGCGCGTCTGCGCTTCTATCGCTCCCTTGCTCGTTACGTATGGAACGCTTCCGCGAAACGCTCGAGTCGCTGCAACCGAGCTCAAGTTGACGATCGCCCCGCCGCCCCGCGTCTTCATGAAAGGCGCTGCGGCCCGCGAGCAGAGGTACGGGCCGTACACGTTGGTACGGATCACCGCGTCGAACTGCTCGTCTTCAAGCTCGGTGAGCCACCGTCGCCGTATAATCAGAGCGGCGTTGTTCACGAGCAGCTCCGGACTGCCGTACTTGCCGGCACAGGCGGCGAAAGCGGCGTCAACATCGGGCGCCGAAGATACATCGGCTTCAAACGAAGCCACACTGCCGCCGACATCCCTGAGTTGCGCTTCCACCTCCTTTAGCGCATGTAGGTCGCGATCCACGAGCCCTAGGACGCACCCCTCCTCGATTAGTCGCCGCGAAATCGCCAGACCGATTCCGCGTGCGGCTCCGGTCACGATCGCAATCTTGCCGCTGAGGTTTCCGCGAGCCATACTGCCTCCTGAAGTACGTTTCGCCGTCGGGTCTGTCGCCAGACGCCGCGGCGCTCGGGCCTATCCCTTTATGCCGGAGAACGCCAACGCGTTCGCAATTCGCTTTTGTGCAACGATATACACCAGCAGAATCGGAACCACCGACATAGTGGTAGCTGCGAGCTGCAGGTGCCACAGCGGAACACCGTACGCGTCTCGAAAATTGTTCAGCGACAAGGGAAGCGTAAACAACTCCAACTCATTGATGAACACCAGCGGTTCCAAGAACAGGTTCCAGCTGTGCAGAAAGGTAAGAATCGTAACCGCACTGATCGCCGAGCCGGCGATCGGCATCGCAATGCGAATGAGTATTCCAAAGTTGCTCAGCCCGTCGATTCGTGCCGCATCCTCGACATCGGACGGAAGAGTCAGAAAGTGCTGCCGCATGATGAAGGTCGCCAGCGCCCCGTGTGCGCCGAGCACTGCAAGCAGGATCAGCGGCCAGTGCGTGTTTGTCAATCCCAGATAGTTCATGAGAAAGAAATTGGGCACTATCGTGACCTCGGCCGGCATCATCAAGGAACTGAGGATGAGAACAAAGAGGATCGAGCGGCCGCGAAACCGAAGCCGGGAGAATGCATACCCGGACATCGAACAGATAAACACAGTGCTAAACGTTACGATCAGCGCGATGTAGACGCTGTTGAAGTAATGCCGAGCGAACGGTTGGTAATGAAACGCACCGATGAAGTTCCGCCATCGCCAGACGGACGGGAACAGCGACGGGTCGGCAAACACCTCGGTGGCGGTCTTGAAGGACGAGGTTATCATCCACCAAAACGGGAAGAAGAATGGAACTGCAATCAAGACGAGTACTGCGGTTCCGAGCATCGGGGCAAGCACTCGCCGCGGGTGGAAGAGCTTTCGAGCCGATGCGGTCGCATCAGGTTTCATAATGGGACAGCCTCTT
>PUPD01000259.1 GCA_003552985.1 Spirochaetaceae bacterium | reverse complement strand
GGAAGTACTCCGCTTTCGACGGTAGCGCTGCGGCGCAAATGTGCCGTAGTGACGATGAGATGCCGAACTCCTTGTTCCCCAAAACCAGCAATAGAGGTACCATCAATCCGAGAAGCGGACCCGTGACGTACCATGGCCATGACTGCGAGAGAAACTCGATCATAAAAGACACTCCTTCTACCAGTGTGCTTCAAGCGGCTGCGACGGTTCGCAGCGCGCGCCCGCGGTTTAAACGCAGTTCCTGTCGCGTCACCGCTTGCCATGTAATATACTATTTATTACTATATAAGTAAACCTTGATGCATCAATCACGGCCGGACGCCGTAAGATTGGGCAGACACAGCGGGAGGAATACCGATGTTTCTAAGACAAATCTACGACGACGAGCTGGCGCAGGCCGCGTATCTAGTCGGATGCCAGCAGACCGGCGAAGCGCTGGTCATCGACCCGGAGCGCGACATCGACCGCTATTACCAGCTCGCGGCCGACAATGACCTGACAATCGTCGCGGTTGCCGAGACGCACATCCACGCCGATTTCGTTAGCGGTGCGCGTGAGTTCGCAAACGATCCGAATGTTACGATCTATCTGTCAGCGCTCGGCGGGGAAGATTGGTCGTATACCTGGCCGGATGCGAACACCAACGTCCGCTACCTGAAAGACGGCGACAGAATCGTGGTCGGCGGAGTCGAGGTTCAGGCCGTGCACACTCCCGGCCACACGCCGGAGCATCTCAGCTATACGATCACCGACCGCGGTGGCGGCGCCGACGAACCGGTGGCCATTGCAACCGGGGACTTCCTGTTCGTCGGCGATGTGGGACGTCCCGACCTCCTGGAATCCGCTGCCGGCCTCGCCGGTATGATGGAACCCTCGGCACGCACGTTACAGACCGCCCTTGCCGAGCGCATCCCGGGATTGCCCGACTTCGTCCAGGTTCTTCCCGGTCACGGAGCCGGCAGCGCCTGCGGAAAGGCTTTGGGTGCTATTCCCAGCTCCACCGTCGGTTATGAACGCCGCTTCAACGGTACGCTCAAGCTCGCAGAAATGGACGCCGACGCCTTTGTGCGCGAGATTCTGTCCGGCCAGCCCGAGCCGCCGCTGTACTTTAAGCGGATGAAGCACGTGAATCGGGACGGCATCGCAGTGACCGGCGGCCCGCCACAGGCATCCCGGCTCACGGCTGAACAGGCTGTCGACCAGGCCGGCCGGCCGGGGACGGTGGTACTCGACGCCAGAAGCGACCGCCATGCATTCGCGGCCGAGTACCTCCCGGGCGCGGTCTGCGCTCCGATGGATGGCTCGTCCTTCAGCAATGCCGCCGGCTCGTTCCTTTACGAGGATGACACGGTCCTGCTGGTTCTCGAGTCCGAACGAGATCTGGAGCCCGCGCTGCGGAAGCTCTATCGAATCGGCTACGACAATATCGCCGGCTGGATCACGTTTGATGAGCTCAAAACCGCGGACATGGCGATGACCCGTCTCGAGACCGTGAGCTTCGACCGCTTTGACCCTGCCGAATTGCCCGCGAACACGACCCTGATCGACGTTCGCGGCAGCGCGGAGTATGCCGACGGTCATGTGCCCCACGCCGTCAACGCCCCGTACACGCGCATCGCCGAGCAGCTCGGCGAGCTTCCTCGCGATCGACGCCTGTACGTCTACTGCGCTTCAGGGCGCCGCGCCGCACTGGCGAGCTCGTTCCTGGTGAAGCACGGGTTCGAGGCAGTGCTTATCAACGGCAGCGGCGAAGAGTGGTTCGTTCGCGACGTTGCCTGACGGACGCTATGATGTCGACCGCACTGGCTCTGCTGTTCGGAGGCGCTGTCGGGCTTTCACTCGGCCTGACCGGCGGGGGAGGATCAATACTCGCGGTTCCGCTTCTGGTTTACGGGTTGGGGCTGGAGCTACGAGCGGCGGTGGCGGTTTCACTCGCCGTGGTCGGCCTGACTTCGCTATTCGGGGCCGGCCTACAGGCGCGCTCGGGCCAGGTGCTGTGGCGTGCCGGCGCGATCCTCGGTACCGGAGGTATTATCTCCGCCCCGCTGGGAGCGCGAATCGGCGCGCTGTTGCCCGATGACCTCGTTATGGTCCTGTTTGCAATCCTGATGGTAATCGTGGGACTCAGGATGGCGGCAGGCGGCGAGGAGCGCGAACTGCCGGTCGCCCGCTTCGCCTGTCCGCGGGATGAGCGCGGCAGACCCCGCCCCACCCTCAGCTGCATCATCAAGCTCGGCGCCGCCGGCGCTTTGACCGGCGTCCTGTCGGGAATCTTCGGAGTGGGGGGCGGGTTTCTCCTGGTTCCCGCGCTGCTCTGGGTCGGGTCGGCGCGCATCGAGCACGCGCTTGCCACCTCGCTCGTGGCGATTGCGTTGATCTCGGTCTCCGGCTTCGCGGCCAACCTCGGCGCCGCCGGCGGTGCACCGCTCCTCATGGTAGTGCTCTTCGCTGCCGGCGCCGCAGTCGGGATGGTCCTCGGCGCGGCCTGGAAGCGGCACCTCTCCTCGCTGGTACTCGGGCGAGTGTTCGCCGTGGTCGCGATCGGCGCCGGGATCTACGTCGTTGCGCAAGTCATATGAGCGCAAGTCTCATGAGCGCGGGTTCTACGGACGCACGTGTCCCGAGCGCGGGTTCTCTGACGCCCGCCGGCGCATCTCATCGGCGACCGCTTCCGGACTCGGTTTGACACCGACCGCCGAACGTGCTATAAGCCGGCAACCATGAGGATCGTCATCGGGGGCGCAGGAGTTGTCGGACTGCAGATTGCACGCCAGCTCATCGCCGAGAAGAAGGATATCGTCCTGATCGAGATCGACGCCGATGCGGCCCGCTACGCCGGGGAGCGCCTCGACTGTATGGTCATCAACGGTGCTGTGAACAATATCTCGGTTCTCCGGCAGGCCGGTCTCGATAACGCCGACTACTTCATTGCTGTGACCGGTTCCGACGAGATCAATATGATCTCGTGCGCGATGGTCGCACAGCATTTTCCCGCCCCATACAAGGTCGCCCGAATCCGCAACATCGAGTATTCCGAGTCGATTTATCAGCACGGCGGATTCATGGGAGTCGACTGGGTCGTCACCCCGGAGATCGAAACCGCGCAGGCGGTAATCCGTAGTATTGAACACGGGGCTACCAGTGACGTCATGGTGTTTCAACACTCCGACGTCCAGATCCGGAGTTTCACCATCGATGCCGATTCCAAGCTCATCGGGCGCACACTTCAGGAAGCCGGTTCGCTGATTCGGATACCGTTCCTCGTCGTTGTCATCCTTCGGGGCGACGCCTACATTATCCCTTCGGGAGACACCCGGATAGAACAAGGCGATGTACTGTACGTCGTTACGACCCGCCGGGGGCTCGATCAGCTGTTCGATGCTCTCGGCAAACACCGGCGCGAGCTCCGTCGCATCGTCTTAGTCGGCGGCGGCAAAGTCGGGATCGAGATCCTGAGCCATCTGTACGCCGGAAACCAGAGCGCCGCTTCCGACTCGCCGAACCCGGGCGGGCAGCCGGCTCGCAGGCGGGATCCGGATGTCAAAATCATTGAACGCGATAAGGCTAAAAGTAGACAGATCGCCGATCTCTTCCCAAAGGCCGTTGTCATCAACGCTGATATTGGGGATGACGAATTGTTCGAGGAGGAGCACCTCGATCTCGCGGACGTGATCGTAGCTACCACCGAGGACCAGGAGCTCAACATCGTCACCGCGGTATACGCCAAGTCGCGTGGTATTTCGCGCGCTATCGTACTGGTGGGAAAGGCCAACTACATCAAGATCGCAGCTAATCTTGGGATCGACGCCTCAGTGAGCCTCAAGAACGCCACGGTCGACTCGGTGCTTCGTTTCATCCGAGGCCGCTCGAGCGTCAGCACCGTTTACAGCATCTTCGACGGTACGGTCGAGGTGATCGAGCTGCCGGTCAGCGAGCACTGCAAGGCAGCAGGCAAACTGATCCAGGATCTCCCGTTGCCGAAAAACTCGCTGGTGGTCGCGATGATTCGAAACGGCGAGCATCTCATACCACGCGGCGATCTGCAGGTGCACACGGCGGATCAGGTGATCGCAATCGCCCGCAGCACCGATATCGATCGCATACAGCGTCTGTTTACGCTACCGGCATGAATCCGAAGCTCGTCATCAGGATCGTTGCGATTCTCCTGATCGTCATCTCGACCTTCATGGTGCTACCGGTTATAGTCGCGCTGTATTACGGGGAATACGATTCCATCGGACCGTTGATCGGTACCCTGCTGGGAACGGTCGTCGTTGCGATGACTGCGCTCGGTCTCACCGCATCGGAGCGGAAACAGCTCGGCACGCGCGACGGGTTCCTGATGGTAACCCTGAGCTGGTTGAGTGCCGCCGCTGTCGGCGCCCTCCCGTTCTATCTCTCGGGCAGCATACCACGCTACGTCGACGCTTTTTTCGAGACCATGTCCGGCTTCTCGACCACCGGTGCAACGATCCTCACTGACATTGAGGCGCTGCCCCACGCAATGCTGTTCTGGCGCTCGCTTACTCACTGGCTCGGCGGCATGGGAATCATCGTCCTGACCGTCGCGATATTCCCGATTCTCGGGGTCGGTGGGCTTCAGCTGCTCAAAGCCGAGGTTCCCGGACCATCAGTCGACAAGATCACGCCGAAAATCACCGAGACGGCGAAGACCTTGTGGCTCATATATCTCGGCCTCACGGTCGCACAGACGGTCTTGCTGATGCTCGGCGGGCTCAGTCTGTTCGAGGGTTTGACTCACACCTTCGGCACTCTCGCCACCGGCGGCTTCCACCCCAAAAACGCAAGCGTAGGACACTACGGGTCGTCATACATCAACGTGGTAACCACCATTTTTATGCTGATGGCCGGAGTCAACTTCATCCTCTACTTTAAAACGCTTACCGGGCGTTTCAGAGCGGTTACCGGGGACACCGAGGTCAAAGCCTATCTTGGAATCTTCGTCGTGTCCGGGCTCGGCATCTCGCTCGCGTTATGGCGGCACGGAACCTACACGGGGCTACTCGAAAGCCTGGAGCACGGCGCCTTCCAGGCAGCCAGCATCCTCACCACTACCGGCTACATCACCGACGACTTTGGTCTGTGGCCTCCATTGGCGCAGACCTTTCTTCTGCTGTTGATGTTCTTCGGCGGGTGTTCCGGAAGTACAGGCGGCGGGGTCAAGATCGTGCGCATCGTGACGCTGGCCAAGCTGGCCGTCACCGAAATGAAGTACCTGCTTCACCCCCGCGGAGTGTTCGGCGTCCGGCTGAGCGGCGTTCCGATACGAGAGAGCGTAGTCCATGCGGTGGCCGGCTTCATCGTGCTCTATATCATGAGCTTACTGGTGGTCACGCTCGTGGTAGGATCCTCCGGCGCGGATCTGATCAGCTCGTTTTCAACCGCGTTGGTAACTCTGGGCAATATCGGGCCCGGGTTCGGGTTGGTGGGGGCGGCTGAGAACTACGGGCACTTTCCGGACTATATCAAGTGGTTTCTCAGCGTCGTTATGATGATGGGGCGGCTCGAGATCTTCACGGTCCTGATCCTGATCACCCCGCGCTTCTGGAGACCCTGACACCGCGGACCGGCCGACAGTTCAAGAGCCCGCCGGGCAGCGGCCGGCGAACAGTTTCGCGCTGAGACGAGAACGCTACTATACAGGATACAAGCTTTTGTCGTAGGCTGCCTGCTAATCTGCCAGGCGGCTTGCAGGGAGGCCCTCGACATGCTCACAGTTCTCTCACCAGCCAAAACGCTCGAGTTCGACACGCCTCCGCCGGTCGGCGCCTATACGCAGCCGGTGTTTCTCTCGGAAGCAGAGAAACTGGTCGAGACCTTGCGCAAGCGCGGTCCGCAGGAGCTCGCCGCGCTGATGAACATCAGACCTGCGCTTGCCGAGCTCAACCACCGTCGGTTCAGGGAGTGGCATCCGCGGTTCGACCTCGATAACGCCAAGCAGGCGATTTTCGCCTTTCGGGGGGACGTATATCGCGGATTCAGGGCCAACGAGCTCAGTGACGAAGACTTGCGCTACGCGCACGAGCATCTGGCGATTCTCTCCGGTCTGTACGGTCTCCTGCGTCCGCTGGATCTGATGCAGCCCTACCGTCTGGAGATGGGAACCAAGCTCGCAAACCCGCGAGGCGAAAACCTCTATCAGTTCTGGGGCGATCTTCTCACCGACACGGTTAACACAGTACTCGAGACACACGAACAGCGCGTGCTCGTGAATCTGGCCTCCAACGAATACTTCTCCGCGCTGAAACCGAAGCGAATTGCCGGAACGATTATTACGCCGGCATTTAAGGACTGGAAGAACGGCCGGCTGCGAACGCTGGCGATATACGCCAAGCTCGCGCGCGGCAGCATGGCGCGCTGGATCATCGAACAACGGATTGAGCAGCCGCAACAGCTCACCGAGTTCAATCAAGAGGGCTACCGGTACGCCCCCGAGCACTCGCAGGACGGCCGTCCGGTCTTTGTGCGCGAACCGGAGTAAAACCGCTTTTCGATCCATCCGAAACCGGATATGCTATAGGTGTATGCGCTGGTCCTTTTCGCTGTTTCAGTTTCGCAAGATCTCGGTTCGCGTACACGCGACATTCTTTCTGTTGCTAGTCTGGATCGCGGTGAGCGAGGCTGCAGCGGGAGCTACGCCAGTTCAGATCATGCAGTCGGTGGGGTTCATCCTCGCGCTGTTCGTCTGCGTCATCCTGCACGAGTTCGGCCATGCGCTCACCGCGGCGCGCTTCGGTATCGCTACCCGTGACATCACCTTGCTCCCGATCGGCGGTTTGGCGCGTCTCGAGCGTATGCCGGAAGACCCCCGCCGGGAGCTCGCGGTTGCACTCGCCGGCCCTGCGGTGAACCTCGTTATCGCACTCATTCTGTACCTCATCGTGCTGATCGCGACTGGTCCGGGACTGCCCACTGCGCCGGCCTTGATGCGCGGAGACTTCCTGGTGCGGCTGTTGACGGTCAACATCGCTCTCGTAGTCTTCAATCTGCTGCCGGCGTTTCCGATGGACGGCGGGCGCATTCTGCGCGCGTTGCTCGCGCTCCGGGTGAGCTACGCGCAGGCTACCTCGGCTGCGGCTACCATCGGCCAGGGGCTGGCGCTCGCGCTCGGGTTTCTAGGCTTCTTCGGCAATCCGTTTCTGATTCTGATCGCGGTGTTTGTCTGGATCGGCGCTGCGCAGGAAGCCAACATGGCACAGATGCGCACCTATTTCGCCGGTACGGTGGTTAGGGAAGTGACCGTTACCGAGTTCCACACGGTGCAGGGAACTAACACGCTCGGCGAGGTGATGCGGATCCTTCTGTCGTCCAGCCAGAAGGATTTTCCGGTACTGGACGGCGACCGGCTGATCGGCATTCTCAGTCGCGAGGCCCTCACTAAAGCGCTCCCGGAGCACGGCGAGGGCGGCTCCGTTAAGGACTCAATGAGCACCGAGGTGCATACCGTCGAGGCAGGGGAGACGCTACTGAACGCCTTTTCGCGCATGCAGGAGACCGGGGTACGGACGATGGTGGTAACGCAGCGCGGAAATATCTACGGTCTTCTGACTACCGAGAACCTCGGCGAGTATATCGCGATCAAGTCTGCTATGAGCACCAAGGACAGGGGACCTCGTGTCGCCTGGGAGGGCCCTCAGCTTCCCCAACGCTGACCGCTATGTTTCGACACCGCTCTGTTACAACAGCTTCCGTTGTTGTGATCCTCCTGCTGATGCCGGTGAGCCTGACCGCGCCGGCTCCGTTGCGGCGCGCTGAGTCTGCGGGAACTGAGCCGCAGCTCAATATCGACGCCGGACGCATCGATGCCGAGTTCGCCCGTTACGACCGGGCCGACACGCCCGGTTGCGCGGTCGGGGTGGTCGTAGAAGGTGAGCTTGAGTTCAGCGGGTACTACGGCATGGCCCACCTGGATTACGGCATTCCCTTGAGCACTGAATCACGCGTGATGGTCGGCTCGGTCGCCAAACAGTTCACTGCAGCCGCTGTGCTCCTCCTGGCCCAACAGGGAGAGATCAATCTCGAGGCCGATATTCGCGAATACCTGCCCGAGCTTCCCGATCTCGCGGCACGCGGCGCGCATGAACGGCCGGTGACCGTCGGCAGTCTCATCCACCACACATCCGGAGTACGCGACCTGATTCACCTGCTGCATATCGAGGGCCGAGGGCTCGACCCGGTCACCGACGATGCGCGGATCATGCGCATGCTCCGCAACCAGCAGGGGCTCAGTTTTGACCCTGGGGCTCGCTACGCCTATAGCAACACCGGCTACATTCTGCTCGCCAAACTGGTGGAGGATGTCAGCGGCAGGACGCTTCGCGAGTTTGCAGCCGAATACCTGTTTGAGCCGTCTGGGATGGAATCGACGCACGTACACGACGACCCCGGGTTGATTGTACCCAACCGCAGTATGAGTTATCTGCCTTTGGATAGCGACCGAGGCGGAGCTCGCTTCGGCGAGTTCTATCGCAACCACGTGACCTGGATAGGCGCTCGGGGCTTGTTTACCACGCTTGAAGATCTCGCACGGTGGGAACGAAACCATTACGATAACAGGACCCCGATCGACGGTTTCGCCGAGAACATGCGGCGCATTGCCCGTAGCCATGCGGGCGGGCGCATCAACTATGCAGCAGGGTTGTTCGTCGGCTCTTACAAGGGACTCGAAACTGTCGGACATGACGGCAACTACATGGGGTTTCGCAGCCATTACCAGCGTTTTCCGGTGCACGACACCACCATCATCGTGCTATGCAACTCGGCCCATATCGATCCCACTCGACACATGCGCCGCGTTGCCGATATCGTTTTCGAAGAGGTCTTCGAACAGGAGCTCTCTGAGTTTGTAGGCGTCTATGAAGAAGAGGCGTTCGGTGTACGCTTCGAAATTGTGATGGAAGCCGGCGCGCTGTACCTTGAACGACCTCGATCGAGCCGAGTGCGGCTGGATTGGCATGGTGGGAGTCGCTTCTCGCTCAACCGCTGGAGTGTCAGCTTTGAAGATGATGACGACGGCGCGAGCAAGCGTATGCTGATACGTACCGAGAGCGCAGGAACACGAAGATTCGAGCGGGTGGAGCCAAGTGAGTAGACTGAGACGACGATTCGCCTTCAGCGAAACACGGATCTTCTGGTGGCTCTTGATGAGCCGATGGCGGCCGGCGCTCGCAGCTCTGGCTGTGACGGCGGGCGCGGTCGCGCTGCTATACCCTGCGATGCTGCTTGCTTCGCCGAGCGAAGAACGCGACGAGCCGCCGGCGCAAGAGGTCGATTTCCAGCTGCCTCACGGAGCGCAGGACGACCTTGATCAGATTCTGGCAGACCAGGCGGAGCCGGACGAACCCGGTCTGGCGATCGCCGTGCTGCACCGCGGCGCGGTTCTGTACGAAGGTTTCCGCGGCAAGGCCAATCTCGACCATAGTGTGCCCCTTGAGAACACGAGTCGCTTCTACGCCGGCTCGCTCGCAAAACAGGTGACCGCGGCGGGGGCGGCGGTATTGCTGGATGAGGGCCGGCTGTCGCTTTCCGACCGCATCGAAGAGCATCTGGACGACTGGCCGAGCTGGGCCGAAGATGTGCGTATCGAACATCTCATCTATCACACTGCCGGCCTGCCGGACTTCGTCGAACTGCTGGAAGTCCTTGATTTCAACCTGGCCGATCCCCTGACTCTCGAGGACTACCTCGAGATCATCGCCACAGCGGGCGAGTTGATCCACGATCCGGGCGAACGCATGTCGTTGAGCAACAGCAACTACCTGGTGCTCGCTGCCGTGATAGAAGCGGTGACCAACAGTTCTCTGAACAGCTTCGCCGGCCGAGAACTGTTCGAGCCGCTTGGCATGGAGCAAACGCACTTTCACGATGATCGACGCCGGGTGATCCCAAACCGAGTCATCAGCTACGAACCGCGAACAGCTTATGCGGGCGCCGGCGGCCAGCGTTTCTCTCAGGCCTATATCAACACCTATCAGGCATACGGCGCCGGCGGACTATACACGACCGTGGCGGACTGGAAACGCTGGGACCGCATGCGAACCGAGAACCCGCTGCGCCTGGCCGACGAGTATTGGCAGCTGCTACACCAGCGCGGTAAAACCGAAGACGGAACGGAGGTTCCCTACGCGTTCGGTCTGCGGCATGACCGCTGGAACGAGCTCGACCGGCTCGGGCACGATG
>PUPD01000016.1 GCA_003552985.1 Spirochaetaceae bacterium | reverse complement strand
GAGAGGTTGGGATGCAGGATCAGATACAGTCGATTGTGGTATTCCATGGACTCTACCCCCAGTAGGCGCGCAGCATCGGCGCGATCACTAGACTAACCACCGCCATCAGTTTGATCAAGATGTTCAAAGACGGGCCGGCAGTATCCTTGAACGGGTCACCCACGGTGTCGCCCACCACCGAAGCCTTGTGCGCTTCCGAGCCGCGCCCGCCGGCTTCGCCGGACTCAACCATCTTCTTGGCATTGTCCCAGGCTCCGCCCGCGTTTGCCATGAAGATTGCAAGCACCACGCCCGAGGCGGTAACTCCGACCAGTAGCCCGATCAGCATGTCTATCCCGCCGAAAAAACCGACAAACACTGGTGTGAGCGCGGCGATCAGGCCGGGCAGCAACATACGCTTGAGGGCGGAGACGGTACTGATGTCGACACAGCGGGCGTAGTCCGGACGTTCTCTGTTGTCGAGAATTCCGGGACGCTCACGCAGCTGACGGCGCACTTCCTCGATCATCGTGAAAGCTGCCTGGCCGATAGCATTCATCGACAGCGCACTGAACACATAGGGTATGACTGCGCCGATGAACACGCCGACAAGCACCGGAACATGCATGACGTCTACCTCCGGCGCGCCGGCCTGTTCGCGGAACGAAGTGAAGAGGATGATCGCCGTCAAGGCGGCCGAGCCGATCGCGAACCCCTTCCCGACCGCGGCGGTGGTGTTCCCGACGGCGTCGAGCTCGTCGGTGATCTCGCGCACCTCGCGCGGGTATGCAGCCATCACCGCCAGTCCGCCGGCGTTGTCGGCTATGGGCCCATAGGCATCCACCGCGAGCTGAATCCCGAGCGTTACCAGCATACCAAGCGCCGAGATCGCCACCCCGTACAACCCGGCGAGCGCGTGACTCACATACACGGTGACCGCAATCACAAGCAGGGGGAAGAGACTCGAGATCATCCCCACGCCGATACCGGTGATGATGATGGTGGCGGGGCCGGTCTTTGCCGAGCGCACGATTGAGCGCACCGGTGCCCGCCCGGTCCCGGTGTACAGCTCGGTGAGCAGGCCGATAGCGACGCCGGCAGCAAGGCCCAGCACGGTCGCGCCGATCAGCGCCCACGGGCCGGCGGCACCGTTATGAAAGGTGTGTCCTCCGAGCACGAAGAACGCAATCGGCACCGAGAGCACCGCCGAGAGGCCGGCCGCAAAGAAGGTGCCGGTGTTGAGCGCGCGTTGCGCCGAGCCCCGCCCGCCGGCGCGCACCAACAGGATGCCGAGCATTGAGGCCGCCACACCGGCGAGTGCCAGAATCATCGGGAAGGCAAGCGGCCGAAGCCCAACCTCGGCGGTTTCGGCTACCGAAATCGCGAGGATCATGCTCCCCAACAGCGAGCCGACGAACGACTCGAACAGGTCCGCTCCCATCCCGGCCACATCGCCGACGTTGTCGCCGACGTTGTCGGCAATGGTCGCCGGATTGCGCGGATCGTCTTCCGGGATCTCAGCCTCGATCTTGCCGACGAGGTCGGCCCCCACGTCGGCGGCTTTCGTGAAGATTCCACCCCCCACCCGAGCGAACAGCGCCACCGAGGAGGCCCCGAGCGAGAAGCCCGAGACGATCGGCAGCACCGTGGCTGATAGCACGTCCGGTTCTGAGCCGAAGTACCACACCAAACTCAGGAGAACGGCCGGCATGCCGATGAGGACGAGCCCGACTACGGTCATGCCCATGACCGTGCCGCCTGAGAAGGCGACCGCCAGCGCCTGTTTCATGCCGCCGAGCGAGGCCGCCTGCGTGGTGCGCGAATTGGCGGCGGTGGCGGTCCGCATGCCGACGAACCCCGCCAGTGCCGAGGCTACCGCGCCGAGCGCGAACGTTGCGGCCTGCAGCCGAAGCGCCCCCCGTGTTGGCGATTGCCAGGAACGCGGCAACGATCAGAACGAACGGAAGCAGCACCTGGTATTCGCGCATAAGGAAGGCCATAGCCCCTTCGCGCACGTAGCCGGCGATAGTAGGCAGCTCTCCCTCGCCCTCCGGTTGAGCGCGAATCCAACGGCTTCGCAGTCCGGCGTATACCAGGGCAGCCGTCCCAGCGACGAGACCGGCCGTTATCCCGATTCGTAACATAGCAGTCACGCCTGCTCCTCCTTCAGGCCCGCAGTGTTCGTATCCGCATGTGCCGGCTCTGAGATTAGCCCTCGAACATTAAAGCATACTGTTTTGATCGAACTTAGGCAAAGGCGTGTTTCCCGGGTTTTGATCATTCCGTGCCGCGTGCACCGTTCGGCAGGGCTTTACAGCCCGGTTGGGGTGGATTACATTTAGTAGTATCCTGACTGAGCAGTGAGGGGCTTATGGAGAAGTATTACTACCTTTCTGTGTATCCGGTTGAAGCTCTGATTGCGTCCCAGTTGCCGCCGGAAGAGTTCGGCAGGTACATGGCAATCGGAAAGAAGTACGGCTCGCACGAAAAGACTATGTTCATCGAGGTTGAGGGCGGTTTCGGTGAGTACTTCGATTGGAAGTACGCCGAGCAGCAATGCGTGCCTCACGAGGACGGCAGTCCGAAGAACTCGGTCTGGATGGGCGTGTACCGGGTGCTCGAGCATGTCCCGGTCTCGGTGATGAAGTCGCTGTATCTCACCACTCCCGACGGCCGCACCCTGGAGCTCCCACGCGAGGACTACACCGGTGATGGAGACCGGCGTGAGTTCTACGTCTACCAGGAGCTGTGCCCAATCACGCCGCTGGTAGCCAGCCGGTTGACGCCGACGGAGTTCTGCGCGTACCTGACCGACGCGTCCACCAAGATCTGGGTGCCGCAGGTGGTCTTCTCCGACCTCAAGATTGTTGATTTCAAGAATCCATCAGCTACCGGAAACATCGGACCGACGTACGACCGCAACCTGAATCACCTCCGTGAATGCGTGAAAGCGGTCACCGGCGGAGGTCAAAAACCCAACAAAAATGTGGAACGCTCGATGATGAGCTTTTCCTACCAAATCATTAACTCCGGCGTGTATGTGGGCTCGGCGAACGAGATGGTGTTCTACCGGATGAAGACTCTCGAGGAGATTCGCAGAGAAAACTACGGCTGGGGCCGCTCGGCAATGCTGCTGTAGCCGCCGGTGAGCTGCGGCGCCACGGCGCCGCAGTCCCCGCACGAGCCTGCACGCAGGCTCGGCCTGCGATCGAACGCCCCGCGCTTTGCCGCGGGGCGAAGTTTTTGCCTTTTTCCCAGACCGATGTGGTTCGTCGCCTCCGCTGTGGTACTCTGTGAGCGTATCCGTGTGGTCGTCGTGCGCCCGTACACCCCACGCCCTGCCGCTGCGTGGCTGGGGAGCACAGCCGGGCGAGCGAATAAGCCTAATTGGTGAAGGAACGGTTGGGTCGTGAATATTCGAGCAAGACTGCGCCTTTTCGGTGTGGGGTTTCTGATGCTGTGGGTGCTGTATACACTGTATCCGCAACCGGCGGATCTAATCAGGAGCGTTTACCGGCTCTTCAACCTCCCGGTAAATCCGTACTACGTTTCCGGGTATTTCGAGCAATATATCGATGTCACCGAGCCGTATGCAATGGATGCGCTCATCCGGGAGAAGTTTCCGTATCAGTACGACTGGGTGACTTATAATCGTCCGTGGTATTTCCCGACGGCCGAAGAGGCATTCCGGGCTCGTGCGGGGGACTGCAAGACGCGACTGCTGATACTGTCATCCCTGTTTGAGTGGCATGGGATACCGTACACGCTGTCGGTTTCACCCACACATGTGTGGGTGGAGTATGAAGGCAAACCGGTGATCCGGAACGAGCTGCCGCAGCTCGCGATGATCTCCGCCACGCAGGCGGGGCTTGTACTGCAGCCTCCGCGGATCGATCTCGGGCGATCCTTTGACAGCTTTTGGACCGCGTTCTGGCATTATATGCCCGACTCGAAGAAAGTCTCGCTTGTGGTAGGGCTGCTGATATCGCTGGTGTTTATGCTGACTCCGGGTGTTGTCGTGCGACCGATTGAAGCTCTCACCCGCCGCCGCGCCGGAGTGCCGCAGCCGCTGCGCGACCGCCGCACGCGCCTTCGCGCCCCTCGTAACTGAGAAAGAGCTCGCAGGAGGCGTGGTGTCACCTTTACGCTTCGCCCGCGGCGCGGCATAATGCGCATCCAGTGGTGGCAGAGCTGTTTTCTCCGGCAGAGCAGCTGCTGTCGCGGTTATGGGAACCGTTGCAGCAGCATCACCTGTTTGCCGTTGCTTTTATCCTTCTCTCCGGATATCTGCTTGGGCGGGTTGCGCGCCGTGTGGGCATGCCGGAGATTACCGGTTTCATCCTCGCCGGTCTCTTTGCCGGTCCTAATCTCGGCGGGATCATCAAAGATCGAATTACCGCCGATCTGCAGCTGATTGCCGAGCTCGCGTTGGCTCTGATCGCGTTCACCGTAGGGTCGAACGTGCTGCGCTCCACGCTGGCGCGAGCCGGTCGAGCGGTTGCATTTCTGGCGACCGGGCACGTTATCGGCGGATTGATCTTCGTGACCACCGGCCTAACCCTTGCGGGGCTCCCGTTCTCGGTCGCGCTGGTGATGGGAGTGCTTGCCGGCGGATCCTCGCCGGGAACCGTTGTGGCGGTTGTGCAGTCGGTCCGCGCTCGCGGGCCGTTCGTGGAGCACCTCTTCGGCGTGGTGGCGATTGCCACGGCCTTTACGATCACGGTTTTCGGTATCGTGTTGTCGTTCCTGCCGGTGTTCGCGCAGGTGGAAGGCGTGCCGCCGATTACGTTGCGTACAGCGCTGATAGGCGCGCTCAGCGACGTCGTGCTCAGTGTCGCGGTAGGCGTGCTTGCCGGTATCGTGCTTTACTTGATCACGCGTCGTGGTGCCGACGCTGCCAGGACGGTGATCGTGACCTTCGGGATTCTGTTGGTGACGACCTCGCTGGGGCTTGCATTCGGGTTCTCGACCTTGCTGAGCAATATGGCGTTCGGCATCGTCTACATCAACCTCTCCGGCTCACCTCACAAGGTGATGGAGACGATTCGATCTTGGTCGCCTCCTTTGTACGCGGTGTTCTTCGTGCTGGCCGGTGCAAAGCTGGATCCGGCCGTGCTGAGCGACGCGGCGATACTGTTCTACGGTCTGGTGTATGTCGCCGCCAGGGTCGCCGGTTCGTACGCCGGCACCAGCACCGCTACCTTGGTGTGTGGCGCCACCCCCGAAATCAAGCGCTACATGCCGTTGTGTCTGGTACCGCAGGCCGGCGTAGTGCTCGGGCTGGTGCTGGCGCTGGAGGATGCGCCGATCCTGGAGCTGTTGCCGCCGCCGTTATCGGCTGCTCTCGCTCAGACCGTGACGATCACCCTTCTCGCGGTCCTGATCAAGGAGATCGTCGGCCCTCCGATCTCGGCCTTCGCCCTCAAACGCGGCGCAGTTACGACCGAGGGCACCGAATGATCGGCGCGATGCACAGGCGATCGTAATCTCGATGAGAGACCATCTCCGAGGACAACACCGCTCCGACGAGCACCCCCTGAGACTAACCCTCCGTAGTCGGCGTGACCCATTTACCGCCTTGCGGCGCCGCATAGTCTGCAAACTGCTGCAGCAATTCCCACGGCTTCACGGCGGCCATAATCATCGCACGGTGGTTCGGCTTGATGAACTGTTCCGAGACCGCGTGATCAAGGAACCTCAGCAGCTCGTCGTAGTACCCGCATGTGTTCAGAAACCCGCACGGCTTGACGTGTATACCGAGCTGGCTCCAGGTAAGCGCCTCGAACAACTCCTCGAGCGTTCCAAGCCCCCCGGGGAGCGCGATGAACCCATCGGAGAGCTCCGCCATGAGCGCCTTGCGCTCGTGCATGGTCTCGACCACATGCAGCCGGGTCAGCCCCCGATGCGCGATCTCGCGGTCTACCAGGTTCCGCGGAATCACGCCGGTTACGCTCCCACCCGCCTCAAGGGCCGTGTTAGCCACAACGCCCATCACGCCGACCTCGGCGCCTCCATACACCAGTTCGATGCCTGCCGAGACGAGCGACCGCGCGAGCTCCTGCGCCGCGTCCACATACTCGGCCCGCAGCCCCGGGCTCGAGCCGCAGAAGACGCAGATTCGATTGAATTGGCTCACTACCTTAAGCCTCCTTTTGGTCGTGGTCGATATAGTGCGGGCCTGGCCTGCTCGGCAAGCCGAGCGCGGTCCCAACAAGGCAGCCCGGTGTGCGCCACGCCGCGCTGTTGCGCCGCTGTCTCGCCGACCGGCCGCCAACCTCGGCAGGTCGAGCGAACTGTTCGAGAACTAAATCGAGCCTGCTGAGGCGGGCAAGCCTGTCGGCTAGTTCCGCGGCGAGCTCCTCCCGGATCTCGGTATGCAGGCGCTTCAGGGCCAAGCTTGATCGGGTGGTGAACTCCCAGGCCGGGTCGTACTTGGCGAGAGCTCGATGGCGTCGCCGCAGGGTCCGCAGCTCCTCCTTGTATTCCCGGTGCACGGCCAGTATATCGGCTACCGGCAAACCGGTTAGATCGCGCGCGTTGCGCATCTCAAGACCCGCACGAGCCATCTCCAACCCGTCGAGGTCCCCCTCACGGTGGGCCTGCTGCGCGCGCAACCAAAGCTCATCGAGCGCAGCGCCGTTCTCAGCGGCACCGTGAGTGGCATCTTGCGCGCGCTTGCCTCCATCACTGTAAGTTCTGCGGCGTTCGGTGCTCGGCGTCGGCTCATCGAACATGAGTCGCCAGACCTGTTCGAATAGGGTCTGAAAGTTAGCCGATCCTTCGTCCAGTCCCGCAAAAGTGCGATGCGTCTTTATGAGCTCGACGATGTAAAGCAGTCTCTCGCCTTCCGACATCTCCTGTTCCCAGGACTGTTCGAACTGCTCCTCGCCGCCCGCATCCTCCCTGTCTGCCTCGTAATTGTAGTCGTCCTCGAACTCCTCGCCGAACTCCCATGAGTCTGAGCTCCACGAGGCGGAATAGCGTTCGGGGTGTTCGCGCATGTCGATCGCTTTGCAGTAGGCTTCGTACGGGCTGAGCCGTTCGTGAAAACGGAGGGTCTGGATGTCGTGAATGAGCCCTGCACGATAATCGATTTGCTCGGCCAGTCCGTTGAGCTCACTGAATGTCGCCCCGAAGGTGCGGTGATACCAGGCGCGGAACGCCGGCTGGCCTTCGGTGTCGTAACGGTTCAAATCCGCCATGACTGCGTCGAAGCGTTCGAGGATATGTCGACACTTGCGTGCCGCAGCCCGACGAATCGGAGCTTCGTTCACCAGGATCGGCGACTGCTTGCGGTGCTCGGCCGGTTGGGTACCACGCGGCCTCGTGTCTTGCGCCTGGGGCTGGACGCGGTGCAGCTGTGCCCGATGCGGCTGTGCGCCATTGGGCGCTGCCCGATACGGCTCTGTTTCCAGGGGCCGGCGCCCCGTAGGCCGGGACCGGTCGGGACCTTTGCCCGCGGGGCGCTTCGTGTGGGACTTGCTTCGGCGATTGGACGGCATCGCCGGGAACCGTACTCGGAGCGCCGCATGCTGTCAACCGACCGCCGGCTCACCGAGTGGTGCGTCGCGCAATGTTGCATCGCAGAGCGGTGCGTGGCCGAGTGGTGCATCACAGAGCGGTGCGTCCGTAATCGGCCATACCGCCTCGGTGGCCCGGACGCGCGTCCGCGCCCGAGCCCACGTGAAGAGTAGAACGACACTCAGGCAGGCGGTCGCCAGCTCTGTCACCGCAGGGACCAGCCAGATTCCGCTCGCCGCCCATATCCGCGGGAGGAATGTGATCGCCACAACCGGGGCGGCCAGACCCTGGGTCAGTGTCACCAGCAGCGACGAGCGCGCGTCTTCGAGTGAGGTGTAGAAGATCGTCGTTATTATGCCGAGCGGGGCCAGGAGCAGCGCCCATGCGGCGGCTCTCATCGCCTCGGTCGTTACCTGCAGCGCCGCAGGGTGGTTCGGAACGAACAGCGCCGCCATCTGAGGAGCCGCAATCCAGGCCCCGGCTGTCAAGACGACTCCGATCGCAACGCCCGCCAACATCAGGCGCTGCAGTGCGGCCAGAACCCGACCGTGCAGCCCCGCACCGTGGTTGCGGCTGAGAAGCGGCTGCGCTCCGGTCCCGATGCCGCCGTAGAAAACCCATCCGAGCATGAGCAGATACTGAACCAGCGCGAACGCGGCAACACCCGTGACACCCACATGCGCAACGAGCGCCCGGTTGTACAGTAAGGTGATCACGCCGCGCGCGAGCGACGCAAAGAACTCAGACGATCCGTTGATCGAGATCTGCGCCACTACCGGAAGAGACACCGACGGCCGCCCGAAACCCAGCTGCGCGTCGGCAGGGGCAACAACGCCGGCGTCAGCAGCCACGGCCCCACCGGTGGCGGCGCCACTCGCGCCTGCGAATGTGACCTGCTCACCAACGGACGTGCGCGGCGCGCGGATGAAGCCGGCGGTCGCGGCTTGACCGGCCCGGGCGGCAAGAGTTTGACGCGCGAAGTAAACGAGAAACACGGTTGCGGACAACGACTGCGAGATTCCCGACGCGAGCGCGGCGCCCGCGATTCCCAGGTTCAGGACGAACAAAAACAGGTAGTCGAGCGCGATGTTGAGCGCCGCAGCTCCGACCATGGTCACGGTCGCCAGCCCGGGCCGTCCATCGTTTCGCACTGAGTGCTCGAGGATGAAGCTCAGCACGAACGGGGTGAAGAACGGTGCGAGCGTCAGTAGATAGACCGCGGCTACGGAGCTGATCTCCTCGGTAGCGCCGAGTAGCGCAATAAGCGGTGCGTTGAACCACATCACTATTGTCGTGGTTGCTATTCCGAGCGCAAGGCCGAGCACGACCAGAAACGACAGGAGGCTGCGTGCTTCACGCGTCCGGCCGGAGCCGAGCAGAACCGCGATTCGTGCGTTTCCTCCTATCCCGAACATCAATGCGAGCCCTACGAACAGTGCGATTACCGGGTAGATGATATTGACGGCGGCGAGCGCCTCCGCACCGAGGCGCCGGCCAACCATCGCACCGTCGGCGATCTGGTAGAAAGCCATCACGAGCATCGAGAGAACGGCAGGGCCCGAGTACTTTCTGAGCAGGCGGCCGACCGGCTCGGTGAGCATCGGGTCTCGGTAGTTGGCCTGGGTGAGGGTTCCGGCAGTCAGTTCGATCGTTTTCACTTCGCACCTCATTCGCTTGATTTTTGATACCGCATGATATTTTAATACCATATAGTATCTAATGCTTATTAGTATACAGATACTTATCAGTATGTCAAGCGAAATTTTCAGCAGCGTGGGAGCGGCATGCAGTTTTGTGGCGAAATGAGAGTTTGCAGGGCCGTTCTGGGGGCGAGAGGCCGTTCGTGAGTCACTTCCGCGTTCGCTACCCAGTGAGCGGGCGGTTATCGCCAGGCCGACCTGCACCCGGCGCATGCTCTTCTCCGGTCTCGCTACCCGCTCGAGTTGCTGATTCCAGTCCCGCGGGTGCCAATCCCCGTGCCGGCGACCGTGCTGCTAATCGCGCCGCTAACCGCGCCGGCGCTTGTTGTGGCTGTGCAGGCCGAAACGTCAGCGGGCGTAACTGTGCCGGCCTTCGTGGCTCAAGTGTGAAGCGTATGCGTAAGATTCTGTATGTCGATATGGACAATGTCCTCGTTGATTTTGCTTCAGGTGTTGCGTCGCTTAGTGCTGAGATAAAACGGAAATACGAGGGCCGGCTGGGTGAAATCCCGGGCATATTCTCCGAAATGAGCCCGATGCCGCACGCGGTGGAGTGTTACCAAGAGCTCTGCAGCGGCTTCGACACCTGCATCCTCTCAACCGCGCCCTGGGAGAACCCAAGCGCATGGTCGGACAAGCTTGAGTGGGTGAAGCACTACCTCGGCTCGCTCGCCTACAAGCGCCTGATTCTTACCCGCCACAAGAATCTGAACATGGGCGATTTCCTGGTCGACGACCGCACCACGCGCCGGGTATCCGGGGACGGAGGCGGTAAATCCCGCCGGGTATCCGGGGACGGAGGCGGTAAATCCGGGGGTGGTTAACCCGCGTGGCTGTTTACAGGAAGACCGATTCTCCGAGGAGACCGGAAAATCATTACCATAGCAGTTGCATAATTTTTCTCAGTATGGCAAGGTTCACTAGTTTCTATTCTGTAGTTTTAGGCTACAATAGAAAAACCTTAGTTGCATAGGAGTCAGCACATGAAAAAGCGCATGGCTTACACACTGGTTGCCGTTAGTTTGATTCTGCTCTTCCTTCCGGCACAAGCGTT
>PUPD01000303.1 GCA_003552985.1 Spirochaetaceae bacterium | reverse complement strand
AGGCATGAAAGTCGTATCCCTTCCAGGCAATCGACAACTGAGCTGGTCGGACCGGCCGCTCGTGATGGGAATCGTAAACTGTACCCCTGACTCGTTTTATGCCCCCAGCCGGGCGGCCTCAGCCGCTGCAGCGATTGAGGCGGGGCTCCGGTTTGAGGCCGAAGGCGCCGACATCCTGGATCTCGGCGGTGAGTCCAGCCGTCCGGGGTCGGAGTACGTGCCGGTTGAAGCCGAGCTAGAGCGAGTCGTACCGGTTGTCGAGGCGCTCAGAGCCAGGACCGGTATCCCGATCTCGGTTGATACGCGCAAAACGGCGGTGGCGCGCGCCGCGCTGGATGCCGGCGCCGACATGGTTAACGATATCTCCGCGCTGCGCGATGATCCCGAGCTCGGCGCGCTTGTGGCTGAGCGGGGCGTTCCGGTGGTCTTGATGCATATGCGCGGAACTCCCCGCACAATGCAGCAGGAGCCGCACTACGATGACGTTGTCTCTGAGGTCGCCGATGAGCTCGCTGGTTTTGCCGCCGCGGCGGAACGCATGGGAGTTGCGCGTGACCGCATCATCCTTGATCCCGGCATAGGGTTCGGGAAGCGCGTACAGGATAACCTGCGGATTCTGTCGTCGTTTGAGCGGCTACAGCGGCTCGGGTGCCCCCTTCTGATCGGGTTGTCGCGTAAGGCCTTCCTCGGCATTGTGGGCGCGGCGGAGTTCGGCGCGGATCCGCAAACGCTCGGTACGCCGTACGGTGGAGATGCTCCTTCTCCCCGACCGGCGGAAGATCGTCTTGCAGCCGGGCTCGCCGCCAACCTTCATGCAGCGGCCGCCGGGGCGGCGATCCTGCGCGTTCATGATGTGATGGAAACCGTCGATGCGTTGAAGATGACCGCGGCAATCCGCACCGTAGCGAGGAACAGGTGACCTACATTACCGAGTTGTGGATCATGCGGACCGTCGTGCTGCCGGCAGTCGACGTTCTGCTGCTCGCGTTCATCATCTACAAGGGCTATCAGATCCTGGTGCAAACGCGAGCGGTTCAGTTGGTGCGCGGGGCCGCGTTCATCGGCTTCACCTATGCAGCGGCTTATCTTTTTGACCTGCAAACGCTGTTGTGGCTGATCAATCTGATCGCACCGAGTCTCGTCGTCGGGATCCTCATTATATTTCAGCCTGAGCTGCGCAAGATCTTCACGCGTATCGGGCAGGGGCGCGTGCTCTCGATCAGGACCGGTTCCCAAACCTATCAGGTGGAGAGCGTCATGAGTGCCGTTGAGATCCTCTCGTACCGGCGCCGCGGCGCTTTGATCGTGTTCGTACGTAGTGTGGGTCTCAAGAACATCATCGAAACTGGAACACGAATACAGGCTGAGCTGAGCTCCGCATTGTTGCTCACGATCTTCGGCCATGACACGGCACTGCACGACGGAGCCGTGGTGATCGATGGTGATACGCTCGTCGCCGCGAGCTGCTTCCTGCCGCTTTCCGAGCAGCTGGACGTACGCCGTAGCTTTGGGACGCGCCATCGCGCGGCGCTGGGTCTGGTAGAGGAAACAGACGCGGTCGTCCTGGTGGTCTCGGAGGAGTCGGGCGCCATCTCATTGGCTTACGACGCAAGCCTGTACTACGACCTGACGCCGGAGGAAGCCCGCAGACGACTCGAAGAGCTGCTGAGTGCAGGCGCCGGCAACGCCGGGAGCGAGACACAGGAGGTCAGCGCCTTTGAAGGCTAAGCAACTGCTGGATGCGCTTCTGCATAACTGGCCTGCAAAGGTGTTGTCGCTGGCTGCCGCGGTCCTGTTGGTGCTGTTTCATAACATGACCGGGCTGGAGGAGCGTACGCTGAGTGCGCCGCTTGAGGTGAGAACCGCCGACGGCGTTGTGCCGGCGGCGACGCCCCCGCAGCGTGTGCAGGTACAGCTGCGAGGTGAGTCTGAGGATATCTTCCGAATGGAGGAGGACGACTTCCAGTTCTACCTCGACCTTACCGCGCATGCTAATCCGGGCGAGTACCGCGTGCCGGTGCAGGTGCGCAAGCGCTATCCGGCCGAAGTATTCGGGGTTGTAGAGATCAATATCGAGCCCGCGGAGATCACGGTGGAGCTTGCCGAGCGTGCGACGCGCACAGTCGAGGTGACGCCGTCCTTCGTAGGTGCTCCCCCAAGCGGATATCGAGTCCAGCAGCACAGTGTGAACCCTCCCGAGGTAGAGATCGCCGGGCCCGCTGACCGCATTGCGGCGATCGAGCGAGTGGAGACCGAGCCGGTGGACCTTAGCGGGCGTACCGGCAGCTTTACGAGTTCGGTCGCGGTGCGACAGGGCGACCCTCTCGTGAAGATACCGGGAAATAGTCGCGTTGAGCTCGAGGTGGTAATCGAAGAACAGCTCGCTCTGACGACCTTCGAACCGGTCGAAGTGGTCCTGATCAACCTGGATGGCGATCTACAGCCGGTCGGCGATCTCCCAAGTGGCTTCATACGCGTACAGGCGCTGCGCGGAATGCTCGACACCGTAGGGCCGGGGCAGGTGCAGTTGATCGCGGACGCTGCCGCGGTGGATCAGCCGGGATTGCACGAGGTCCCGACGCGCCCACTGTTGCCGAGCGGAATATTGGTATTGCGCTACGAGCCCATTATGGTAGAGTTGGAGTTCCGGGCGGTCGACGGTGCCGAATAGCGCTGTGTGAGCGAGGGGAGTGGTGATACGAGGTCTTGGTATTGATGTGGTATCGGTGGAGCGTATGCGGGCCTGGGTCGACGACGATGCCTTGCTGACGCGGTTCTTCCACCCCAATGAACGCGCCGCAATCTCCAAGCGAGGCAACGGGGCAGTCCTGTCGCTGGCGGCACGCTTCGCGGCCAAGGAGGCATTCGGTAAGGCGCTCGGAACCGGGTTGCGCGGCCTGGCGCTGCGTGACATTGAGGTGCGCAATGATGCGCTCGGCAAGCCGGAGCTGATAACGCATGCGCGCGCCGAGCAGGCACTCTCCGAGCGCGGCATCAACTCGGTTTGGCTTTCGCTTACGCACGAACGTGAGAACGCTATCGCGGTCGTTGTTCTGGAGGGTGACGGATGACACGAGAGAACAGCGGATTGACCTTCCTGGCGAAGAATCCGAGCGAATGCCCGGTGTGCGAGACGAGCTTCTATCGCGAGGAACTGCGTACCGGGCGCGGCCGCATGATCGCCGGTGAGCTTACCGATGAGTTGCGCCGTACCTATGAGCCGTCGCAGAAGTACGGCGAAGTATACCCGTTGATCTACCCGGTGGTAGTCTGCCCGGAGTGCTTCTACGCGGCTTACGGAAAAGACTTCTTTGAGGCCGACGCCGGGGCGTTGCAGCGCGTCGAGGGTGATACCGACCGGCGCAAGCAGACGGTGGGTCAACTGTTCTCGGATCTCGATTTCACCGATTATCGCCGACTGGACGAGGGGGTTGCGTCCTACGTTCTGGCGGCAAGCTGTTACGATCAGTTCCCATCTGAGTTTTCCCCGACCTTCAAGCAGGGGCTATCGTGTTTGCGCGCGGCGTGGCTGTGCGCCGACCTGCATCGCAAGAGCCCTGATGAGCACTATGACTATCTTGCGCTTGTGTTCTATCGCAAAGCGCGGTTCTTCTACATTCTGGCGGTGGAGCGCGAGCAAAACGGCGAGGAGCAGATCAGCGCAAGCGGAAACCTAGGTCCCGATCTCGATAAGAACTTCGGATATGACGGCGTGTTGTATCTCAGCGGATTGCTCGAATACCGCTACGGACCGCGTTCCGACCCCGACCGGCGCGCCAAAGCGCTCGACCGGGCGAAGCGAACGATCGCCCGCATCTTCGGGATGGGGAAGGCCTCGCGAAGCAAGCCCGCCGCCATACTGGATAAGGCCCGGGATGTGTACCGCGCGATCGGTCAGGAGCTCGGACAGGAGTTGCGAGATCCGGAGGAGGACCTTGACTGAGCGCAACATCCTGCTCACCGTAGCGTACGACGGTACCGAGTTCTGTGGATGGCAACGCCAACAGGACGTTCGAACGGTTCAGGGTGAGCTCGAGCGGGCGTTGGCAACGCTTCACCCCGAGGGTCCAAGCGTAATTGCCGCCGGCAGGACCGACAGTGGCGTGCATGCGCTCGGGCAGGCGGTGGGGTTTCGGACGCAGAACAGTACGATCCCGATTGACCGTTACCCGGCGGCTCTCAACCGCCTGCTGCCGCCTGATCTCAAGGTTCGAAGCGCGCGTGAGGTTGCTGCGAGCTTTCATCCTCGTTTCGATGCTTCCCGGCGCACGTATCGCTATCAGCTCCTCGTATCTGATCAACCGGATCCGTATTTCGAGCGCTTCTCGTACCGGATACATCGCCACCCGCGAGTTGCAGCCTGGAACCGGATGGCGGCTGCGCTGATTGGGGAGCATGAGTTCACCGCGTTCGCCGCCTCGCCCCAACCGGGCGAATCGACTCGTCGGCGCGTCTACGCGGCGGGGTTTTTTGTGGCCGGGCCGTTGGTCGTGTTCCGGATCTGCGCGAACGCGTTCTTGTGGCGCATGATTCGCTCCGTGGTCGGGACGATCCTGGAAGCGAGCGCGGATGACCCCGATGAGTTCGTCGAAATACTGCGGTCGTGCGATCGGTCTCGTGCAGGGGCCACGGCCCCGCCTCGCGGGCTCTGCCTGGAGCGGGTGGAGTACTGAGCTGCGGACGCCGGACGGGGCATGAGCCGACCTGATTGACGAATGAGGTGGAATATGACGAGAGAGCAGTTTGAACGTCTCTGGCGGTTGCTTGACCGAGCCGATGATTACCTCGGGGAGGGGGTCCGCCGACGCCATCCGGATCCACCGGAGCAGCCGGTGGGCGCAGCGAGTACCGCTCGCGCCCGCCCCGGCGTGCAAAACCACACTGCGGCCGCCGCCGGCGCGGTCGGAGGCAGACCTGTTGCCGATCACTCTCTGCCTCCAGGCTCGCGGACGGGTAGCTCAAGGGTGGACCACCCCGGAGCTTCGGGCCCGCCGGGGGACAGCTCCGCAGACGGCTCGCGGCGTGAGGAGCTTGCGAAACTGCACGAGGAGGTCACAGCCTGCACACTCTGCCCGTTGCACCGCGGGCGCACGCAGGCGGTGCCGGGCACCGGGGTGCTGGAGCCGCTGGTCATGGTGGTCGGCGAGGGGCCGGGGGCGGACGAGGATCGACAGGGGCTTCCGTTTGTCGGGCGGGCCGGTCGGTATCTCGATGACTGGCTAACCGCGATCGAGCTCTCACGTTCCGAGAACGTCTACATCACGAACGTGGTGAAATGCAGACCGCCGGACAATCGCGATCCGCTGCCGCAGGAGTGGGGAGCATGCAACGGCTACCTCAAGCGGCAGATCGCGTTGCTGCAGCCTCAAGCCTTGCTCGCCGTCGGACGCGTTGCTTCAGGCGTACTCACCGGAAGCTCGGAGGGCATCGGCCGACTGCGTGGCCGTGTACACTCGTACGAAGGCATTCCGCTCGTGACCACGTATCACCCCAGCGGGGTGTTGCGAAATCCGGCATGGCGACGGCCGGTTTGGGAAGATCTGAAACAGCTGCGGGCTCTCCTGTCACGGTAATCCCATGCGCGGTACCGCATACTGTGATGTAGCGTTCAACCTGCCCCTCGCGCATTCGCTCACCTATCAGACCGGCGACCATGCAGATGCATGCGCGATCGGTACGCGGGTGATCGCCCCTGTCGGGAAGCGCAGCCTCACCGGGTTTGTGATCGGGCTGCACAACAGCGTGCCCGCAACACGCGCGGCGATCCGGCCGTTGACACGGGTTGTCGACCGGGAACCGCTCTTCGATGAGCACTACATCGGGCTGGCGCGCTGGGTCGCGGAGATGTATCTCTGCTCACTCGGCGAGGCGCTGGCGGCGATGGCGCCGACCGGGCGGAGTGAACGCGAGCTCCCTCCGATAGGAGGTGAGGACGAGAGCTTCAGCCCGGTTCCGATTGCACTCTCGGCACCGCAACGATACGCGGTTTCACGGATCCTCGAGTCCGAGCAGCGGATGTTCTACCTCTACGGCAAGACCGGCTCGGGGAAGACCGAGGTATTTCTGCACGCGGCCGAAGCGCTGATCGCGACCGGCCGGGCGGTGATCTATCTGGTGCCGGAGATCACCCTTACGCATCAGCTGGTGGATTCGATTCGCGCCCGGTTCGGCGAGCAGATTGCGGTGCTTCACTCCGGTCTCACGCCGTCGCAGCGGCTGAGCGAGTGGCGACGTATTCAGGCCGGCGATGCGAACCTGGTGGTTGGGGCGCGAAGCGCGGTGTTTGCCCCGGTAAGGCAGTTAGGGCTCATCGTACTGGACGAGGAGCACGAGGGCAGCTACAAATCGGCCGCCACGCCTCGTTATCACGCGCGTCAGGTCGCGATGAAGCGCTGCGCCGAGGCCGGCGCGCGGCTTGTGATGGGAAGCGCCACTCCCTCGGTGGAAGCTTGGCATTTGATGGAGCAGAATCGTTTTGAGCGCCTGGTGCTTACCGAACGCCTTTCCGGTGGCGCCCCTCCGCGGGTAGACGCGGTTGATCTTTCGCGTTCCGATCGCGGGCTTTCGCCTGAGCTGATCGAGGAGATCCGCGCCACCTATCGCGCCGGTCGCCAGTCCATCCTGTTACTGAATCGTCGCGGGTTCACCTATTTCTTTCACTGCCGTTCCTGCGGATTCGAGATGCAGTGCGCACACTGCGCGGTGGCTTTGACCTACCACAAGAGTCGCGAGGCGATGGTTTGCCACTACTGCGGCTACCGGACACGCCCGGTGCAGATCTGTCCGGATTGCGGTTCGCTCGACGTGGGCTACTCGGGTTTCGGGACACAGAAGCTTGAAGAGGATCTGATTTGGGAGTTTCCGGAGCTGCGTATCAGCCGACTTGATACCGACGCAGTGCGGAAGAAAGGCGTGCTCGCCGAGACGCTGCGAGCGTTTCACCGCGGCGAGACCGATATGCTGATCGGCACCCAAATGGTGGCGAAAGGGCTGAACTTCCCCGGTGTGCGGCTGGTCGGCATCGTGACTGCGGATACCGGCTTGCAGATGCCCGATTTCCGGGCTGTCGAGCGAACGTTTTCGCTGATTGTGCAGGTCTCAGGCCGCGCGGGACGGTTCGCCCCAGACGGCCGGGTGCTGGTGCAGACCTTCAAGCCTTCCCACGAAGCGATTCGGCAGGCAGTCGGCGGGGAGGTAGAGCGATTCTACGAGCACGAGCTCGCGGTGCGTCGAGAGCTGCGGTTCCCCCCTTTCACGCGGCTCATTCGTGTAGTGGTGCGGGGCAAGGATGCCGCGAAGGTCCGCTCAGCAGCCGAGCGCCTCGGCGATGCGCTGCGCCGCGAGCTTCGCCGCGTACCGAAGCCGGGGTTCGAGGTGCTCGGCCCGGCCGAGTGCCCGATCGCGATGATCGCTTCGCGCCATCGACTGCACGTGCTCGTGCGTTCGACCGCGTTCGCTCAGATGCATGCGGCCCTCAGCAGAGTGCTGGATGAGATCAAACCGCCTCACGGGGTGTACCTTGAACCGGACGTGGACCCTGTGCAGCTGATGTAGTGCCGGCGGCGTTTGTTGACCATGCGGGAGATATTGGAGTACCCTTCAGACAACACACGAGGAACGTAATTTATGGTCGAGCTTACATACTATCCGGATGATGTCCTGCTACGGAAAGCTGCCCCGGTTGAGCAGATCAACGCTGAGGTCAGAGAACTCGTGAACGAGATGTTTGTCGTTCTGCGCGAAGCACAGGGGCTCGGGCTGGCCGCTCCACAGGTCGGCAGGCCTATACGCCTGTTTGTCGTCAGTGTACCGGCTGAGGAGCCACGCGCTTTTATCAATCCCGAAATCCTCGAGACCTCGGTGGAGGAGGTAATGCTGGAGGAAGGGTGCTTGAGTATTCCGGGTATGTATGCCAATGTGCAGCGCCACTCCGCGGTGCGGGTGCAGGCCTACGACACCGCCGGGAGGCCGTTTACGCTCGGTGCTGAAGGCATGCTCGCGCGTGTGATTCAACACGAGCTTGATCATCTAAACGGCGTACTGTTCTGGGACCACCTGCCGGAGCGGCGTCGCGAACGTCTGCAGAAGAAGTACCGCGTCCCGCAGTCGGTTCGTTCCTGAACTCGCGAGGCTTGACTGCATCGCAATGCGCGTATTGTTTGCCGGAACTCCCGAAATCGCCGTTCCTTCGCTGTTGACCGTCGCTGAGATCGTGGCGGTATGCGGCGTGCTAACGGCCCCGGACCGCCCGAGCGGCAGAGGCCGGCGGCTCAAAGCGCCGGTGGTCAAGACGGCGGCCGAGCAGCTGAAAACACCGGTGTTACAGCCGGAGCGGCTGGACCAAGCGGTGCGTGAGACGGTCGCGGCGCTGCAGCCGGATCTGCTCGTCTGCGTGGCGTACGGCAAGATCTTCGGTCCGAAGTTTCTCGAGCTCTTTCCGCGTGGAGCAGTGAACATGCATCCGTCCCTGTTGCCTCGGCATCGCGGGCCGGCGCCGATTCCGGCGACGATACTCGCCGGGGATGCGGAGACCGGGGTCACGATTCAGGCCGTATCGGAGCGTATGGATGCCGGCGACATCTACCGGCAATCCCGGCGGCCGTTGACCGGGCGGGAAACCACCGCGTCATTGAGTACGGAGCTCAGCGAAACTGGAGCGGCCCTGCTCGCGGATGTGGTAGTCCGACTCGCCGACGGCGAGATAGATGCGGTACCACAAGACGAGAATGCGGCCACCTACTGCGGTATGATTTCTAAGCAGGACGGCTTGATCGACTGGACGATGCCGGCTGTGCAGATCGATCGAATGGTGCGCGCGTATTACCCATGGCCGGGAGCCTATACATACCTCAACGGTACGGAGCTGAAGATACTCGAGGCTTCGTTGCTTCCGGGGGGCACCGAGGTGGCTACTCGGCCCGGCGCGGTCAGGGGTGTAGACAGGGAGCATGGAATTTTGGTACAAACCGGTGACGGCGTGTTGGGAATTACCACACTCCAGCTAAAATCTCGCAAACCGGCGGCATGGAAGACTTTTCTCAACGGACATCCGGCGATATTGGATAGTGTGCTTGGAGGTACCGAGCAGTGAATCGTGTTGTAGAGCGTGCCAAACAGCTGTTACCCCGCAAAGACGACAACCCTGATATCAAGTATTTCAAGATCGTTGTCTATTCGCTGGTCGGCATCATGGCGCTGACGGTGATTGCAGGTGTCACCACCTTCCTCTTCACCCTGCAGGGGGCCGAAGAGATCATGGTCCCCGACATTCGGGATGCCGAGCTGAGCGACGCGCTTATCGAGCTGCAGCAGCGTGAGCTCTTCCCGCTGGTGCAGAAGCGTTATGCGTCTGATCCGGCCACTCGCGGGCGGGTGCTCGATCAGAACCCCGCGCCGGGCACGGTCGTGAAGGCCGGAAAGCGAATCAGCGTGATCGTCAGTGAGGGGGCGGTGGTCGACGAGGTGGGCGATTACCGCGGGCGTGATTTGAACGAGGTTCGGTCGGAGCTGCGGACGGTGTTCGCGAGGTACGACCAGGTGCTCGATATCGGGAATGTCAGCTACGTATTCGATGAGTCTGAAGCGGGGACGATCGTAGAGCAACACCCGGCGCCCGGTACTCCGGTGGCAGGGCAGACTAATCTCGACCTCGTCGTGAGCCGCGGGCCGGGTATCGACAGCATTACCGTGCCTTCTTACATCGGGATGTCCTACGACGAAGCTGTGCAGGAGCTGGCTTCGCAAAATACGCCCTTCTCATTCCGCATAGCCGACGATGAAGGTGACGAGGAGGCTGCCGGAACCGTGGTATCGCAGTCGCCGTCGGCTGAATCGGAGATGGAGCCGGGAAGCCGCGTAACGCTGTACATGCTGCCGCCGAACGAGGACGACGTCCCGGACGAGATGGTGTTCGGGATCTTCGAGCGCGTGCTTCCGGAATATCCGGTCGCTGTTGAGCTCACCCTCGATGTGATCAATCCTGATGGGCAGCGACTGAGGCTATTGCAAATGCAGCATCCGGGTGGTATTGTTTCAGTGCCGTACATGATCGAGGAGAACTCGAGGTTGGTACTGTCCCGTTTCGGAACCGAAGTGGTCAATCTCGTGATTCGGCCGGATGAAGACTGACCGGCACTCTCCGAAGATCTGCTGCAGCAGGACGTGATTGAAAGATAGGCCGCACCAGGCGGCCGGTGCGAGCGGGCGTCGTATAACGGCATTACCCGAGCTTCCCAAGCTCGTGACGCGGGTTCGACTCCCGTCGCCCGCTCGGACCGGCGATGGACCGTGCACCTGTCGTGTGGCGGCACCCTT
>PUPD01000281.1 GCA_003552985.1 Spirochaetaceae bacterium | reverse complement strand
GCGACTGCCTCGACTGCTTCCTCGCCTTCGATGATCTCGATATTGTCGGCCACAATCTGCTGCACGAGCTCGACGTCTTCATTCGAAAGGGCCTCAACTTCCTTGAGTCCCTCTTCTCCCAATGCTACCAGGTCTTCAATCATCTCGACGCCGTGCTCGCGCAGCGCCTCGACCACGTGCTCCGGAATGTCGGGCAGCTCGGCGACCGTTGTGATCTCATCCTCTTCGCTGTCGTAATCACCGAACAGCTGCGAGACGGCACGTTTCGATCCGGCCACAACATCCATCTCCGCGAACTGCGCCTCGGTCTTGACGTCGATATTCCAGTCGGCGAGCCGATTGGCAAGGCGTACATTCAGCCCCTGCTTCCCGATTGCGAGCGACAGCTGAGACTCGGGCACAATCGCGAGCGCCTGCTTCTTAGCTTCGTCCAGCACGATCACCTGCGAGACCTCAGCCGGCGAGAGCGCGTTGCGAATGAACTCCGGTACGTTGGTGTCGTACTTGAGGATATCGATCTTCTCGCCCTCGAGCTCGCGCACGATGGCCTGGATGCGCACGCCGCGCATCCCGACGCACGCTCCTACCGGGTCCACGTCTTCTCGGTTGGAGTACACCGCGATCTTGGTTCGGTATCCGGGTTCGCGCACGATCTTGTAGATTTCTACGGTCTTGTCGTAGATCTCAGGGACCTCGAGCTCGAATACGCGTCGCACGAACTCGGTGTGCGTGCGTGAGAGCACGATCTGCAGTCCGGTCGGGGCCTTGTTGACTTCGTAGATCAAGGCCTTGATGCGGTCGTTCGGTCGATAGACTTCCCGCGGCGACTGATAACGCTTCGGGAGTATCCCTTCGGTCTTGCCGAGGTCGACGAAGATATTGCCGTTGCGCTCACGCTGGTAGTATCCGATTATCATCTCCCCGACTTTGTCTTTAAACTCGGAGTGCAGCGTGTCCTTCTGGATTTCCCGCAGCGTCTGCTTCGCGCGCTGCTTGGCGCTTTGGATCGCAGTGCGATCGAACTCTTGCGGGTTGATTTCGATCAGCAGCTCGTCACCGATTTCGCATTCCTCGTTGTATTCGAGCGCTTCATCGAGCTCAATCTCGGTCACCGGGTCATAGACGTCTTCGACGATGCGCTTCTGCGCGAACAGTGTGACCTCGCCTTCGTCCTCACCGAACTGGACCACTGCATTTTCGGCTGTCCCGAACTTCTTCTTATACGCTGCAAGGAGGAACTCCTCTATCGTTCGGTGAATCAGCTCTTCGGAGATGCCCTTGTCTTGTGCAAGCCCCCGGATTGCATCGCTGAGTGCCGAGCTCATCTCGTTTACCTTACCTCCCGGAACTCGTCGAGCTTGGCCTTTCGAATCTCGCTGAAAGCCAGCCGACGCATACCGTCCGCAGTTTCAATCGTGCAGGAGTCCTCATCGCTTGCGCTGAGCACACCGCTTATCCATTCATTGCTCGTACTGAGCATGATTCGTACCCGTTTGCCGGCGAAGATCGCGTATTCTCGATGGTGCTTGAGCGTGCGGTCCAAGCCGGGGGAGCTCACCTGGAGGTTAACGTCCCGTGCATCCCGCCACAACTCGATACGCGGAAGGATTGTACGGTGGATCTCGGCGCACGCGTCCAGATCAACCCCGGCCGTGCGGTAGACCGTCACCACCACATGAAAGCCGTCCTTCAGCTCGGACGCCTTCAGCTCCACCAAAGAGAAGCCCAAGCCGTCGACTACAGGCTCGATCTCACGCCGGAGCTCATGCTCAATTCTACTCATAACGCCACCGCTCTTGCAAGGCCCGCCGGTGTTCGCACTGTTCAGGTTGGACCACTGGAGCAAAAAAAAGGAGTCTGTTCCGTGAACGACTCCCTCCGACGGGTACAGGTCTGAGTGTCACTTCAATGTACCAACTTGCAGCTCACTATGTCAACCGCAAGCTGCGGTAGTTCGGCAGCTGCGGCAGTCTTACAGTCGCTGCGTTAGCGTACCGTCAAGGCGAGGACCTGCACCGCCTCCACGCCGGCCGAACGCAGAAGCTCTGCACAGGCCGAGGCAGTCGCTCCGGTGGTAAGCACGTCGTCAACGAGCACCGCCGTCGGGAGCCCTCTGCAGCCACCACGGCGTGCCTGACCCGCGAGTTGATAATGAGAAGAGGCGCGACTGAACCGATCGGTTCTGCCCAAGGTCTTCTGGGAACTGTCGCCGGGACTGCGGCGGAGGGCGGTGATTACCGGAACGCCGTAGGAGTTACTCAGGTGACCTGCAAGGACGCCGACCTGGTCCCAGCCCCGGTGTGCTCGAGATCGTCGTTGGGCCGGAACCGGCACAATCGGGGCCGGGCCGAAGCGCGCGACGTATGCGATACACAACAGCGCCGCGAATAGGACCGCAAGAGGCTTGTAGTTTTCGAACTTGTAGAACCCAAGCAGCTTGCGTGCCCTCCCGCGGTACTCGAACAACGCACAGGCGCCGGCGAACGAAAACGACGCGCTGCGGCAGGTGCAACACCACTCGTATTCCGAGATGAGCGGACGGCTGCAGCCTCGACAGCGGGCCGTCCCGCCCTCTATCGGCTGCGCTGGCCGACGACCGCGGCAGCGCGGTGCGACGCGGGGCGGCGTTGCCGGTATGATCAGCTCGTCGAGCGCTTCAGCGAGCAAACAGTCGAGGCAGGAACTGCAGACGCCGGCTTTGCGAGCGCTCTCGAGCAGCCACGCCGCGGTCGTAGTGCCCGCCCTCTCGTCCGCTTGTAGCCGGCGCTCAGTGCTTGCGACCGGCACACTGCAGAGCACACAGTCGGTCGGAATGAGTATCTGCGCTATCGATCTGACACTGTTCTTAATGATCGTCACTCCAGTGCCTCTCCGGCGCGCCTCGCCGATCCGGCGCGTGGCGTTCCATCTCACACATGATACTACCGCTTGCGTCGGCACAGCGCTTCGCTTAACTCGGCCCGGCTCGAACGATTACTCGCGGTTTCCCGGGTGCTTGGAATTGCGTTGAGAGACTGTCGTAATGTTTGACGGTCGTGTGCGAGCGGCGTATATTAGCGCGACTATGGAACGCTACGATTATCTGCTCGCCGGAGGCGGGGCTGCGGGTCTGAGTTTAGCGTATCACATGCTACACAGCGGTTTGCGAGACTGTCGAATCGCGATCATCGACAAGGATCCGAAACGAAGCAATGACCGCACCTGGTGCTTCTGGACGGACCGTCGGTTCGTGTTTGACTCGGTGATCCGCAAGCGCTGGAACCGGATGGAGTTTGTCGGGACAACCTATCGCGATAGCTATGACCTGGCCCCGTACCAGTACCGTATGATCCCGGGCATCGAGTTATACACCGCGATGCATGACATCATCGAGCGCAGCCCCAATGTCGAGTTCGTGCACGGTGTCGTGGAAGAGATCCACGATACCACAGACGGTGCTGAAGTGAAGCTTGAGAACGGCACGAGGCTTAAGGGTGCATACCTGTTTGACAGTCTCCTGATTCCGGAGCGGTTTCAAGTCGATACGAAGCGCTATCACTTCATCAAGCAGCATTTTAAAGGCTGGTTCATCGAAACCGATCTCGATTGTTTTGAGCCGGATTCGATACGGTTCTTCGATTTTCGGGTGCCGCAGTACGGGGTGATGCGCTTTGTCTATATTCTGCCGTTTTCGGCGCGCAGCGCACTCGTGGAGTATACGCTCTTTTCCGCCGAGCTGTTGAGCCGCGACGAGTACGAACGCGAGCTCCGAGACTATATTGAGAACGTCCTGGGCATTCACACCTATCGGATCGTCGAAGAGGAACAGGGCGTCATTCCAATGACCGATCAGACGTTTCGCCGGCGTGGGGGCCGTCACATTCTCTACACCGGCACCAAGGGCGGGCGCGTCAAAGCCTCGAGCGGGTTCGCGTTTCACCGTATCCAGCATGACTCGGCGGCCATCGTCGCGTCGCTCGAACGCTACAGCCACCCGTTCGCCCTACCACGGGCGCCGCGGCGCTACCGTCTGCTTGACGCAATGCTGCTCCAGATCCTTTACCGACGTGGTCAGCTCAGCGAAGAGGTCTTCACGCGACTGTTCAAGCACAATCCGGTGCACCGCGTCCTGCGGTTCCTCAACGAAGAAACCTCGCTCGCCGAGGATCTGCGACTGATGGCCACGGTACCGTGGTGGCCGTTTATCCGGGCATTTTTTCGCCTGAAGACGCTCGGCCCCTGACGGCTAAGCCCGGCCTCCCCCATCACAGCGTACACCACTTACCACCTCACACGGAAGCAGACGGAACTATACGGCGCCACTCGGCAGGCACTCATAACCCCCCGGAACTGCCCCGCAGCTGCTGCTGCCAGCGCGAGAGGAGATTGAGCGCCTCAATCGGAGTGAGGTGCTCGATATCCAACTTGCTGAGCTCCGCCGTGACCATCTCGCCGGGGTCAAAGAGCTCGGCCTGCAGGTTTGCAGCCGTTCTCCGGGCGGCCGAACGGCCCTGCTCGGCCGGCATCTTTTCGTCCGCGGCGCCGCGGTCGCCGGCAGCGCCGGACAGTGCTCCCGCCGAACCCTGCGCCTCCGCCTGCTCTCGGAGAACGAGCTCGTTCATGAGCTCCTCGGCACGTGCCAAAACTTCCTCAGGCAGACCGGCTATGCGGGCAACCTGCACTCCGTACGACTGGTTCGAGGGCCCCGCACGAACAAGCTTGAGAAACACCACCTCACCGTCCTGCTCCGATACCGCGAGCGACAGGTTGAAGATGCTCTCTTCAGCGAGCTCGGTGAGCTCATGGAAATGAGTTGCGAACAACGTCCGAGGCCGCGCATGCCGCGCCAGGTATTCCGAGACCGCCCACGCTATTGCCAGCCCGTCCCGGGTGCTCGTCCCACGCCCCACTTCGTCCATGATGACGAGACTTTCGGCGGTGGTGTTGCGCAGGATGTTGGCCGTTTCGTTCATCTCTACCAAGAAGGTCGACTCGCCCCGCGCGAGATTGTCGGCGGCCCCCACGCGACAGAAGATGCGATCGACGATACCGACGCGCGCTTCCTCGGCGGGCACGAAACTACCGGCTTGCGCCAGCAGCACGATCAGTGCAGTCTGCCGCAGAAAAGTCGACTTTCCGGCCATGTTCGGTCCGGTGATCAAAGCGAATGTCTTGTCACCCGCCCCGAGGGTGAGATCGTTGGCGACGAAGCTGCCCGCAGGCAGATGCGCTTCAACCACCGGATGACGTCCGTTGCGGATTACGAGCTCTTTGCTCTCTTCCACCGCCGGCCTGGTGTAGCCTCGGCGAGTTGCAGTAAATGCGAACGACTGAATACAATCGCGGTATGCGAGCGCGTCGGCGAGATCGTAGAGGAGCCCGAGCTCGCCGAGCAACTCCTCACGCAAGCCCACGAACAGACGTCGCTCGAGCTCGACGATGCGGTCGGCGGCTGAGTTCAGCGCTTCCTCCAGCTCACCCAGCCTCTGGGTAGTGAACCGCTCGGCGTTCGAGAGACTCTGTCGGCGGATGAAGTAATCAGGTACTGCGGCCAGATTGCTGCGGGTGAGCTCAAAATAATAGCCGAGCACTCGATTATGGCGCAGCCGCAGATTGCTGATGCCGGTTCTCGCGCGCTCCTCTTCGAGGTAGCGTTCCAGTACCGTTCTACTGTTGTCGCGCAACTCCCGCAGCTCGTCGAGCTCAGCGCTCCAGCCGGGACGTATCATATTCCCTTCGGTCAGCAGAACCGACGGCTCGTCCAGCAGCGCCTGGCCGAGCCGTTCGCGAATGGCCGCCGCGCGTGAGCGAGCGGTGCTGCCGAGAACCGCATCGCGCTCGCCGAGCGTCTCTACCAGCACGTTATCGAGGTGTAGCGCCGCAGCGAGCGTATTGCGTATCGCCACCAGATCTTTGGCGTGGGCGCGCTCGACCGCTACCCGCGCGGCGAGACGCTCCAGATCCAGCACCGCGGAGAGGTGTTCGCGAACGCGCTGCAGCAGCAACTGATTGTGGTACATGCGCTCAACCGCATCGTGGCGTGCCGCGATTGCATCCACCTGTTTCAACGGATACAGCAGCCAGCTCCGTAGACGCCGGGCGCCGATAGCGGTACAGGTATCCTTGACAACCGACCACAGCGTGTAGGCTCCGCTGCGGTCCAGAAGGTTGCGCACAAGCTCCAGATTCCGCTGGGTGGGTTCATCCAGCACCACGTACTCGGCGTCGCGGTACCAGATCACCTCCCGCAGCTGGGGCAAGGCCGACTTGATGTTCTCCCGCAGGTACTCGAGCAGCACTCCCACCGAAGCCAGCACCGGTGCGCCGCTGTCGATATCGAACGCCTTAAGGTTCACAATGCCGAGTGTGTCGCAGAGGTCGCGCTCCGATGCCGCAACGTCGAACGCCCAGTCCGGATACCGGTTGACCAAGCACCCGTCGAACAGCTCGTCGGAATGCGGCAGGCGCTCTAGAAGGCTTTCCTGCAGCAGAATCTCCCGCGGCTGCAGGCGCGCTACCTCACGGCGAACGTACTCCTGAATGCGGTTAATCGCGCAGTCGGTCAGACACAGCCTCCCGGTGGCAAGATCGATGTAGCCGATTGAGACGGTTTCCCTGGAAGCGGCGATCGCGAACAAATAGTTGTTGGCGCCTGCCTCGAGATAGTCTTCTTCGGTGACGGTTCCGGGCGTGATGACTTCGATGACTTCGCGGTCGGCAAGCCCTTTGCCGCCCTCAGGGAGTCTGACCTGCTCACAGATCGCAACCTTCTTGCCCGCGGCGATCAGACGCCCGATATATCCGCGCGAGGCATGGTACGGAATCCCGCACATAGGAACTCCGTTGCGTTGCGTAAGCGTAAGCCCGAGCAGGCGCGAAACCTCTACCGCGTCCTGTTTGAACATCTCGTAGAAGTCGCCAAGCCGAAAGAACAACACCGCGTCCCGATACCGGGTCTTAATCCGCGCGTATTGTTGCATCATCGGAGTTTTTTCGGACATCGTTGTCGGTTGCACCGGAAAGGCGGCGGGCGCCGTCGGCTATGTAGCGGCCGAGACGGGCCCTATCAGCGCGTTCGCCGCAATCGCTCAACGACCTCGTCGCTGATATCCACCACCGAGCTCCACCACTGCAGGCCGTCGGCGTCGGAGCGTACGACGATTGTATAGCCGTTGGTCTCGGCTACGTAGGCTATCGCCTGCTGCAGGTCCTCGAGAAAGTCGTCGGTCAACACACTCTGCTGCCGACGCTCGAGCTGGCGGCGACGGCGGCGAGTCAGCTCGTCAATGAATACCTCGAGTTCCTCGATCTCTTCCTCGAGGTCGCCGATTCGCCTGCGATTTCCGTCGTCACGCGCGTCGGCGAGCTCATCACGCAACTGCTCAAGCATATCAAGGTAGCCGTCGATCTCGTCCTGGTACTCATCGCGCAGTTGCTCGAGCTCGCGCACCTGCCTGGACTCACGGTAGAAGCTGTTGTATACCTCTTGAATGTCGACTACGCCGACCGTGCTGAGCTGGTCTGCAGGCAGGCCGGCGCTTGCGAAGAGGGCCAACAGGGCGATCAGCGCAAGTTTCTTCATACCCATCGGTCTCTATACTCCTTCTGTCTACCACAACTCGGTGCCGATCGAGAACACGAAATCGAAACCGAACGGACCGGTGCTATCCTCCCACTGTACGTCCCCATCGTCAATAGTGAAACGACGGGCAAGATACAGCCGGATCGGAAACTGGGGAATCGTAAACCGGAGGCCGAAACCGGTGCTGAACAGAAAGTCTTCGGCCTCAAGGTCCAGAATATCCCCCGGCTCTTCCTGCAAGGTTGCACCTTCGATGAAGCCGTCGAGCCAGATGATCTGCTCAGCCAGCGGCATGCGCAGCTCAAGCCAGTTGTTCCAGCGGGCGCGTCCACGGTCTCCACGCCGGCCGGTCCAGCCGCGGGCGTTGAACATTCCGTCCAAGAATAGCAGGTTGGCATCCGAGATCCAGCGCTCAGGCCGGTCGCGGTCGCGGTCCGGCACCAGCCGTTCGGGCCAGTCGTAGATCAAGTCGAGCTTCGACTGACCGGCGAGAACCCACTTGAAGTTCCAGTTCTCGAACACCGGCACATCGAACAGCGTGAAATAGCGCTCCGCCTTACTCTCGGTCTTGATGAAGTGCTGAGACCCTCGGAACACGCCGCCGGCGAAAGTGACGTCCTGACTCAACAGAAAACCGGTGGAGGGGCTGATGATCAGATCGCGGGTGTCCAGCGAGCTGCCGACGCCCCAGCGGTTGACGAAGCGCCAGCTTTGCCAGTTCTCCCGGGTTGCCTCGTTGAACGGGGTGTAGATGTCGCGGTCATAGTCGATATACTCCGCGCTGGTGCGGAATGAAGTTCTCGCGCTCAGGCGCCCGGCCGGAGTGCTCCAGCGATACCCCGTGTTCGCGCCCACCGAGATGTTCCACGATGTGTAATCCATCAGGTACTGCTCGGGAATCGGTACGCGAAAGGTGCCGCCTGCATCCTCGTACTCCTCTTCCGACGCGTATGGCGCCGGAGCCGAGTCGCTTTCATCGCTCAGCTGGCGCACGTTGGAGCGAACCGCGCGCTCTACCGACGCGCTCAAGCCGCCGGACCAGCGGCGCCCGAACAGAAAGCGCTCCTGGAAGTTGGCGGTAAAGCGTTGGCTCACCGGTGATACGTTGACCTCGGCGCCCACGGTCTGCCCGCGGCCCATGAAGTTGATGTCCTGCCAGCGCACCTGCGCCGAGACCGGAAAGTCGGCGCTTCCACCGAATGCCACACCGAGGCGAATGTCGGCGGTGTTGCCCTCTTCGACGTTGACCACGAGATCCATCAGGCCTTCTGCGCTTCCCTGCGGAGTCTCGGGGACAACGTTATTGAAGTACTGGGTGTTCGCGAGGTTTTGCAACCCGCGCCGTACCCGTGCGGCATTGAACACCTCGCCTTCCTCGAGCGGAATCTCGCGGCGGATGACGTGTTCGCGCGTCTTCTCGTTGCCGCGGATCACGATGTTTTCTATTCGTGCGCGGTCGCGTTCGACGATGTTCACCCGATAGGATATCGTTTGATCCTGCTCGTCGCGGATTTCTTCGCGCGTTATCTCGTTGAAGATGTAGCCGTTCTCGAAGTACAGGTCAGCGACGCGCTGAAAATCGGCTTCCAGCCGCTGCTTGTTGAGCACGTTGCCGGGGCTCATGCGCAGCCGTCCCTGCAGCTGTTCGTCGGTGAACAGCGTATTACCCTGAAACTCCATGCCGCCGAAGGTGAAGCGCTCGCCTTCCTCCACGAACACCGTAAGCGTTACGTAGTTGCGCTCGTCCTCTTCGTCACGCTCGATATCGATCACGATATCAGCTACGCGCGCATCGATATAGCCGCGCTCGTGGTAATACTGCTCGATCTGGCGGCGGTCCTGCTCCAGCCGCCCCTCCTGAAAAATGCCGCGGCTGAACAGCGACTGCGGTCGGCTCTCCATCACCCCGCGCAGTGTGCTTCCTGATGCGAAGCTGTTGCCGGAAAACTCGATCTCCCGGATCACCGTGCGGAACCCCTCGGTGATCTCGAACACGACGGTTCGTCTTCCGTCGTCATCTTCCTCTACGCGGCTCTGCACCTCGGTGTCGGGGTACCCGCGTTCTGCGTATTCCGAGACGATCGCGTTGCGAGCCGACCGCAGACGTGAGTCGGTAACGACATCACCTTCCGACAACAAGATCACGTCCTCGAGCTGCCGGCGGCGAACATTGCGATTGCCTTCAAAACGGATCCGCGATACTACCGGCCGTTCGCCGACCTCAAAACGCAGAACTAGCTGATCGCCGTCAGGCCCGCCACGTTCGGCCATCGGAACAATTTCGTCGAAGTAATCAAGCGCGTACAGCCGGCGTTGGAGGTTCTGAAAGCGAGATTCGGTAAACCGCTGTCCGATAAACGGCTCGACGATTCCTTCGAGCTCGCTCTCGGATACATACTCGAGCCCGTCGAACACGATGTCATAGATGGGCTCGTTCAGATACCAGTCGTCGTTGTCTTGCTGCGCGAACGCGGTGGTTGCCGGTAACAGCAGGAGCGCGCACACTACCAGGCGCTTTCGCATACAGTCTCCTCAATTGGTCTCAAAACATGCGCGGGCCCCGCTAATACGAGAACCCCCAGGAAAACGTAAAGGTGTTATCCGTCACAAACAGGTCTTGTGGATTCTGTGGGAAGAAGTTCCAATCCAGGTTGAAAAACGGAGTCTGAAACTCCAGCGTCAACTCTGAATCGACCGTTATCCCACCCAAATCCTGCACACCGGGATCGCGACGGTCGGCCGCCTGAACGCGAACCAGCAGCTCAAGGAAGAGATCAGTACCCAGATACTTCCCCAGAAACACTGAGGTATTGTCCAGGTACTCTCCAAGAGAAGGCCCTGCAGTGTCAATAGGCTCCTCGGTTTCTTCCTCCGGCATCACCCCTCGGACGAGATTTTGAAACACCTGCGTCCGCACCGACAGCATATCCAGCCTCAGCAGCTCCCGGAGCCGACTCTCGAACGTACGCATCACTCCCAGCTGAGTGACGACATCGCCGGTCATAAGGACTGCCGAGGACAGCGCCGCCAGATCGCCGGCGGCCTGGGTAAACACCTGCCGGCCGAGCAGCTCGGCTATCTCCTGATCGCTCAGAAGTGGGTCGGACTCAAACCGCGGCGTGAACTCGCTCAAGCGCGTATCGTCGGCCACCAGATACAACGTCACCGGCCCTCGCTCAGCGATTTCCCGAATCTCCGCCCGCGCCGAAAGCCGGGGGTCGAACTGGTCCTGGGTTTCATCAAACGAGATGCTCCCTTCGCGCACATAGAAGCTTCGATCGAAATAGAACACCTCACCGCCTTGAATGCCGACGTCACCCCGCAACGAGAACGTATCGTCAACCCCGGAGTGCTCAAAGTAGATCGTTTCACCCGCCCGTGCGAAGCTCCGCAGTATCGGGAAGTTACGGGTTGGCCAATAAAACTCTACCCCACGCCCGGAGGTAATTTCCAGATCAACGACGACATCGTGGTCACGCCGCCTGCGTTCGGGCTCTGTGTCCGGTCCGAGTGTGATGGTCGTGGAACGTGCCGTGAACTGTCCGCTGAGATTCGTCAGCTGCGGCGTGCCCGAGATCGTAAACGTACCGGTACCGAAACCGTCGATCACCAGCGCGTCGAACGCATGAGCGATATTGACACCGTGCTCGTCGAGCGTCCGGAACTGGAACTCGTATCGCTCGGGAGTCCAACGCCCGAGCAGAACGCGGCCGTCCACCTCAACTTCGCCCCGCCCCGCCTTGGCGCGAAACGGATTGATCATCAATGCCTTCTCCTGCAATACAACGTAGAACCGCTCCGCGGTGACATCATCGGCTACGTAATCCAGCCACACCCGTGCATTCTCGGCCGTCAGCGTACCAAAGAAGTCGGGGTCGTTTATCGGCCCTACCACGCGCAGGCTCCCGCTCACTCGACCCTCATGGATTGCAAACCGCTGAAAGCTCAGCAAATCCTGCATGCGCTCCGCGTTAACGCTCATGCGCGTCAGATCGGCCTCCAGATTCCCATCCTCGTACATTCCCTCGGCCGTCAAAACGACCGGCAGCGGGTCGGTCAGCCGGAGTTGAAACGCACCTTCCGGCTCGAGGTGGGCGTTCACCGAGTTCTCCGGCCCGCCCTGAAGCGCCGTGCGGCCGTCGCGCCGAGTAATCCGGAAGTCCCAGCGCCCGTCGTGCTCCTCAAGCGCCTCCGAAAGCACAGCCAGCTCAGCGACGGCATCGGCCCCGGCAAGATCGCCAAGCTCCAGACGGCCTTCTTCCGGGGCGGAAAACGCGGCGCGCAGCGCCACTGTTACCTCCAGAGCTTCAGGACGCCCAAACTGTTCGAACAGACTGTCGACGGCCAGCTCTCCTGTCTCGAGATCGAGGCTGCCGCGCAGGTCGGTCAGCTCGTTGGCCAGGTACCGCACGTTGATCTCGCGGACGCCGACCCAGCCGTCACGATACTCGAACACACCCCGTGTCTGGAACGGATCGTTGTTGAAACGTGCATCCACCGATTCGAACCGGCCGGTGAGCAGCGGTGAGTCCAGTGAGCCGGAAACGACGAACTCGCCGTTGACCCCTCCTCGCACAGGTTGGACATTGAGACGGCGCAGTGACGCGTTGGTTACCATCGCACGTCCTTCAATCTCGCCGTCACGATACTCAAAGCGCGCTTCGTAACGTTCTTCGCCGGTGTCGCTTTCAAGCGCAAACGCAACCTCGGTCTTGAACGGCGAAGCGGTTCCGTACTCTATATTCCCGCTACCGGAGAGACGCGAGTAACGATCCTCGTACACGATCTGCCGCAGTGCTCCTCCGGTAGGGGTGAAGCGCCCGGCAAGCTCTAAAGCTCCCTCTTCTTCACCCAGGGCCGGCACGCCACTCAATCGCAGCCGATTGATATCCAACTGCCAGTCGTCCGCGGCTGCGATCACACCGCTGAGATCGAAGCTGCCGGCAAGCGCCTGATCACGCACCGGCAGCGGGAGATCTTCTCCCCTGAGGGTGAACACGATGTTGCGGTCGCGGCCGAACGATGCCATGAGGTCCAGCCCGTAGGACCCGCTTGCCACCAGCCTGCCCGCCGGATCAAACAGCCCCGCCAGCTCGTAGTCTTTCCCTTCGAACCAAAGATCGGTCGTAAACCGCAGGCGGCTACGCTGATCGAGGGTAGCGGTCACCGCACCGCTGCCGCGCCGATCGCCGACCCCGAACACAATATTATCGAGATGGTAAGCGGCTCCATCGCTGCGTACGGTAAAGGTTGCGAAGGTATCGGGGGCCTCAACGTCGTAGAGTGATACGAACGGGGCGTCGATCTGCAGGCCGTCATCTCCGAGCTCAAGCGAGACGTGAGAATCGAGAACGTAGCGGCTAAGCTGCTGTGCTCCAGCCGGCTGTTGCCCGGAGGCGGGCTCTCCGGTGAACGCACGCCATGCGGCATAAGGGCGGTCAAGCGGAACATTACGAAGCTCGGTCTCAACCGTCATTCCAAAGCCATCCTCGAAGGTTACTCTCCCCTGGGCCGCAACAGCGCTGTCGCCGAAAAACTCAAGGTCGGTCGCCAGGTCGAAGCTCAACTCGCCGTTGCGCAGCCCGGCTTCGGCCTGCAGATTAAAGAACTCAAACCCTCCGTAATCCAGATGTCGCGAGCTGAGCCGGTAGCGTCCTTCCTCGCCGGACAGGGTCATGCGCGCGTTGACTTTGCGCGAGCCGCCGTAGCTGAAATCGTTAAGCACAAGGCGGCCGTTCGGAATATGAGGGTCTTCGAGCAGGATATGGCCGTCGAAGGTAGCCGAACCGGTCTCGGTAACCGCGATGATGCGGTCGAAATCCACTCGCGCGCGGTTACCGCGCAACGCCGCCGAGAGCGTCATCTCTTCGGCCTCTTGCGGGAGTTGGGCGACCACTCCCATCTCGTACTCGAGCTCGCCGTCCTGCTGCCAGGTCAAACGTCCTTCACCGGAAACAACCGTCTGCATCCAAGCATCGTACTCGGCGGTTCTGCCGCGCAAGCGCAGCGAATCGGCCGGCCGGTATTCTTGGGCCAGGAAGCTTCCGCTCACCTCCCGTGTATCCAGGTTGTAACCAAGGGTTATATCGACCGGCTCCCGATCCTGGAGCTTGTGCGCCACCAGCTTGCGATCGCTCAGCGTGACCGAGAAGGCCTGGTCCCAGACCGTGAAGTAGTCGGTTTCGAAAAACGGAAGCCGCAACGTCACATCAGCGAGGCTGAAGTCGTCCTCCACCCGGCCGCTCAGCGCGACCTCGGCGGTTGCCGGTCCCACACCGCTGCGGCCGAGCGGAGCACCGAGATCTTCGGCTTCAAGCTTTGCTCCGGCCCGCAGGCGTGTACTGCCGGTAAGGTCAGCGTCAAAAAAAAGGTCGCTGAGCCGGTACTCCCGCCCCTCGTGTACGAGCTCGAGCGAGAGGTTACGGCCGGTCAGCGTGAAATCGCGTTCGCGCGGCCGGCGCTCCGGCATCTCGGCGATCGCGCGGACGAACTCGTACAGCTCACGATCGGCTGCAGTATCGTAGCGGAAATGGGTATTCTCGATGCTGATTCGGCGCAGCGGATTACGGTCGCGGTTGCTTATCAGATCGACCAAACTGTAGTAGACTCGTACGCGCGATACGGTGAGGAGTGCGTCGCTGTCGAGACCCGAGCCGTGAACCCGCAGGCCGCGGATATCGAAGCGTCGGAATATCGACGGCGAGATGCGCTCGTAACTCACCCGCCGACCGAGCTCGGTCTCGATCTGGTCCAGCGCGTCTGCCTTGAGCTCGTTAAGTCGTGCGCTCATATAGGAATGGATGGGGCTGACCACCACCGCGACCAGGACGAAAAGGAGGATGAGAACAAGGATGTTAGGACGAAAGCGCACCGTACTCATGCGAAAAAAAACAAACCTTTATACCTCTACATAGTAGCACGTTATGGCTTCAAATAAAAGCGCAGCCAGCACGCCCGCCGCCCGGGACCAGGCGGTCCTCTCGCGTTTCATTGTGCTCGAGGGTCTGGACGGAGCAGGCACCACAACCCAGGCCGCGCGCCTGGTAACCGCCCTGAGGGCTTCCGGGCACGAGGTGGTTGCTACTGCCGAGCCGACCGACGGGCCGATCGGCCGCCGCATTCGATCGGTGCTCTCGGGCGCGGAGCGGGTGGCCGACCTTACGATGGCGCTGCTCTTCGCCGCCGATCGGAGCGAACACCTCGCAGATCCGGACGGCGGCATTCATGCCGAGCTGGCTCGAGGGCGGTACGTGGTCTGTGATCGTTATCTGTTCTCTTCGCTCGCCTACCAAGGCGGTCTGTGCGGTTTCGATTACGTGCGGATGCTCAACTCCCGGTTCGCACTACCGGAGCATCTGGTGTTTCTGGACCTTCCGGGCCGGGTTGGACTCGAGCGGATCAAAACACGGGGCCACAGCGAAATTTACGAAACTCCTGAATTTCAAGATACCGTATACCGGGGGTACCGGCAAGCCCTCGAGTACTACGCCCACTCCGCGATGCGCATCCACCGCATCGACGGTTCACGCAATCCGCACGCCGTCGCTGCCGAAATTCTCGGTCGCCTGGCGATAACCCCGGCGCAGCAACGCGCCGATAAGTAGGAATGTGAAACGACTCTTACTCGTGTTTCTGGCCTTTACCCTACTTGCCGCTCCAGTCTCGGGATATCGATTGATCTACCGCGAGCAAATATACCGCCTGTACCGCCAACATCTCTATCAGAAACCGAACCTTATCAAAGAGAACATATACTGGCTCGAGAAAGCGCTCCGCGCCGATTTCGCCAATCCGCTGTATGCGTTGGCCAGAATCGAGGACAAGCGCGATTGGCAACGTTATCGGTACCTGTTCACCATGCATCTGAATCTCAAGCTGGTTGATCTCTATCTGCAGTGGGGTAACCAGTACAATAAGCGCACCGCTTACTTTTATAACTATCCCTGGCGGCTCCAGAATCTCGAAAGCCTCGATCGAGCGGAAGAACTGTTCGAGTTTGCCCTCGTCTATTGGGAAATTACCCTGCAGTGGTCGGACCTCGCGTGGGAGTTCCGGGACGTGCACCTGCCGCAGGTGCAACACTGGGCTGACCAGAACCACCGCATCGAGACCGGCGATCTCGACTATGAGTTCATCATCAACCGTCACCTCCAGCGTCTGCGGCAGGTACGAGCTCGGTTCGAGGCAATGGATGCGGACACCTACTGACCGGCCCGTCGCAACGGCCTCTTCGCCCCCGCTACAGGATCAGCATAGCATCGCCGTAGGAAAAGAACCGATACTCGCGGCTCACCGCGTAGCGATAGGCGCGCATAACCGATTCATAACCGGCGAAAGCGGCAACAAGCATCATCAAGCTGGACTCCGGCGTATGGAAGTTGGTGAACAGCGCGTCCACGACCTGGAACCTGAAACCAGGGTAGATAAACAGCTGCGTCTCACCGGTTCCGACGGCCAGCGGCTCTGACGGCCGCGCGCGGGCCGCCGACTCCAGCGTGCGGACGGTCGTGGTTCCGACCGCGACGATGGTCCGCTGAGCGCTTCGGGCGCGTTGAATCGCAGCTGAGGTTTGGCTGCTGATCGAATAGCGCTCGCTGTGCATCTCGTGGTCTTCCACGCGTTCGGTTCGAACCGGTAAGAACGTGCCGGGCCCGACGTGCAGTGTGACGAACGCCGTTTCGTGACCGGCGGCACGCATCTGGGCAAGCAGCTCAGGGGTGAAGTGCAGACCGGCGGTGGGAGCTGCGGCCGAGCCCGAATCGGCGGCGTACACCGTCTGATAGCGATCCAGATCTTCCGCGTTCGCCTCGCGCCGGATATACGGCGGAAGCGGAACCGAGCCGTGCCGGCGCAGGTACTCAACCGACAGGCCCGGGTTCAGCTCGAGCTCAACGAACGGTGGTGCCTTGGCGATTACGGTCGCGATCACATCTTCCGGCAGCCTGAAGCCTGCACCCACCTGCACGCGGCGAGCGCGCTGAATCATCGCTCGACAGTGGGTGCCGGTGAACGGTTCCACAAGCAGTAGCTCCACAGCTCCGCCGTCGGGCTGCTTGCGTGCCGGAAGCCGTACCGGCTCCACGCGGCTGTCGTTAAAGACTACGAGCGAGTTGTCCGGCAGCAGCCCTGGTAGGTCCGTTACGGCATGGTCTTCGAGCGAACCGTCGGTGCTTCGCAGCAGCAGCAATCTCGCCTGATCACGGCTCTCGGCCGGATGCTGCGCGATCAAGCGCTCAGGCAGCTCAAAAGAGAAATCCCTGGTCTTCATGGCCGTGCGTTTGTCGTTCTTGGGCGGCGCTGCGTGTGGAGGCATCCGGCTCGGATTGCGGCGGGGGAAGCCCCAGGTGCGTATACGCCAGCGGCGTGCAGACTCGCCCTCGCGGTGTGCGCTGCAGAAAACCGCTCTGAATCAGGAACGGCTCGTAGAAATCTTCCAGGGTGTCGATCGCTTCCCCAATCGAGATCGCGAGCGTCTCGGCTCCGACCGGCCCGCCTCCGTAGTTGCCGATAATGACCTCGAGTATACGGCGATCGTGGCGTTCGAGACCGTAGCGGTCTATCTGCAGCCGCCGCAGGCTTTCCTCGACGATCTCGGCGGTTATCGTCCCGTCGCCGAGCACCTGCGCGAAATCCCGTACCCGCCGCAGCAGGCGGTTAGCCACCCGCGGTGTTCCGCGCGCGCTACGCGCGAGCAGCCGCAGCGCCGCGGGCTCTACGGCGACCTCAAGAATCTCCGCCGACCGCTGCAACACCTGCTGCAGTTCCTCCACGCTGTAGAACTCCAGTCTGATCGTAATGCCGAAACGGCTGTACAGCGGTCCGGAAATCAAGCCCGCCTTGGTGGTTGCTCCTACCAGCGTGAACGGCGGAATCGGAATCCTAATGGTGCGCGCCGACGGGCCCTGTCCGATCACCCAGTCGATCTCGAAGTCCTCCATCGCGATGTACAACATCTCCTCGATTGCCGGACGAAGTCGATGAATCTCATCGATGAAGAACACCGTGTTACGTGAAACGGTGGTGAGTATCCCGGCCAGATCTTTCGGCTTCTCCAGTGCCGGCGCAGCGGTTACCTTGAACTCCGAGTTCAGCTCATGCGCCATGATCCCGGCAAGCGTGGTCTTCCCGAGCCCCGGCGGACCATTGAAAAACACGTGGTCAAGACTGTCGCCGCGTTCGCGCGCCGCCTGGATGAACACCTCCAGGTTGCGCTTGATCTCGGTCTGCCCCTGAAACTCGTGCAGGCGCGACGGTCGCAACCGTGCCTCATGCAGATCCTCGCTGCCGGCTTCCGCGCGCAACAGATGCTCGCCGGTGCCGTCGCCATGGGCTCCGATCTCCGCCTCACTGTGCTCCGTCTTCGGATGGTCGGAGTGCCGCTCGAACTGTTCCGCCGATCCCAGATTGTGGTGGTCCGTCATCGGTCCTCAGCTTAGCGCAATTATCGCCCGACGAAAAGCTTCCTGCTCCCGCAGGGCCGGCTCCATATCCTCCGACTGCAGGCCCGCCATGGCGTGCTCAATCGCTTCGCCGGCGGCCTTGCGGTCGAAGCCCATCTCATACAGCGCGGTAACCAGCTCGGCATGGGGACCCCCCCCGGCTTGCGAGCCCGCCCCTCCATCGACCGCCGCCTCGGCGCTCACAAGCTTGCCCTGCAGAGCAAGCACGATCTTCTGCGCCGTTTTCTTGCCGAGGCCCGGTATCGTGGCCAGCGCTTCGAGGTTTCCCGCCTCCAGCATCGCGACGAAACTGTCGAGACTCGTGCCTGATAGAATGCGGATTGCCTGTTTCGGGCCGATGCCGGCTATGCGAATGAGCTCTAGAAAGACCGCCCGCTCGGCCTCGGCTGCGAAACCGTAAAGCGTCATGCTGTCTTCACGGTGATGAAGATGGACGAAGACGCGCACGCGCTCATGCCCTAGGCGCGTCATCGCGGCTACCGTTCCCGCCGGAGCCTCAAGCTGCCACTCGACCCCTCCGGTCTGCAGCCGTACGGTCGTGCCGACCGCATGGGTGATCTCACCGGTCAAGCTGTTGAACACGCTGCGTATCTCCCCGTTGCCCGCAATGTATTCGCCGCACCTGCGGCATAGTATTCGAAAGCCGGCTATCGCCCGGCCAGCCCGGCTTCAATGCGCCGCATCCCGGCCGAGCTCTGCAGGTGGCAGATCGCCACCGCAAGAGCGTCGGCGGCATGACTGGAGCTCGGAAGCTGCTCGAGCTTCAACAGGATGCGCACCAGCTCCTGTACCTGCTCTTTCTCGGCACGTCCTCGTCCCACGATCGCCAGCTTGATCTCCTGCGGCGAGTACTCATGCGCAGCAACGCCGCATTGGTGCAGGGTCAGCAGCAGCACTCCCCGCGCTTGGGCCACCGGAAGCGCGCTCGAGACGTTGCGGGCAAAGTACAGCGTCTCGACAGCTGCCTCCACGGGGTTATACTGCGCGACAAGGCGGCCGAGCGCTTCGTGAATTGCGGCCAGCCGTTCACCGGTGGTGCTTGTGCTGCAGCTTCGCAGAACCTCGTGTCCGAGATGCCGATAACGGCCCCGGTCCTCAGCGACGACCCCAAAACCGGTGGACGCGAGTCCCGGATCAATGCCAACGACTACTCTCATGGCCGCCTCATGCGCTCACCCGCTTACGCCGCGCACGTCATGCGCCGCGCGGTCCATGGCTTATCTGTCGCGTGCGTCTTCTCGCGCACCTGCTTTCTCGCGCGCAAGAGCACTTAGTTCTCAAGCTCAAAATCGTCGGGGATCTCGAGGTTGCTGGAGACCGACTGCACATCATCATGGTCGTCCAGTGTTTCGACCAGTTTGAGCGCCTTGGCGGTCTTCTCGTGGTCGAGCTCCACGGTTGCGTCGGGGATGTTGGATATCTCGGCATACCGATGTTCGAATCCGGCCGCCTGCATTACCTCCAGTACCTGGTTGAACTGTTCAGGCGCGCAGCTTACCTCAACGCTGCCACCACTGGTTTCGACGTCCTCGGCGCCGGCGTCCAGCGCCTTCTCGAGCACATCGTCTTCGCTATACTGCTCGGCATCGTAGGCGATGATGCCTTTGCGTTGAAACAGGTACGAGACGCATCCGTTCTCTCCAAGGTTTCCCCCGCCCTTGGAGAAGATGCTGCGAACATCGGACGCGGTGCGGTTGCGGTTGTCGGTGAGCGCGTCAACCATGATGGCTACGCCGCCCGGGCCATACCCCTCGTAGCGTATCTCGATATAGTCAACGCCCTCGAGCTCCCCGGTGCCCTTCTTGATGGCGCGGTCGATATTCTCTTTCGGCATGTTGTTGATGCGCGCCTTTGAAACCGCAGTGCGAAGGCGGGGATTTGCCTCGATATCGCCACCGCCGAGCCGTGCAGATACCGTGATCTCCTTGATCAGCTTGGTAAACAGCTTACCCCGCTTTGCATCCATCGCGCCTTTTTTGTGGCGAATGGTTGCCCATTTACTGTGGCCAGACATGCTATCTCCTGTTGTCTCCCGTATGTATATCCACTGAGAGCCGGTGCGGATTTTGAAGCTGACAAAACGCTACCATGTATGATGTTACGCTGTCAACAAAGCTGCGGAGCATTGTCAGGCGCCCCTTCAGTCGCGAGCTCACCCGACTGAGCCGCCCTCCGCAACCGCGCCGCCATGCCCTGTACGCAATCGGTGTGAATCAAAGAAAACCCCAGCGGCCGACCGGGAAATAGCGCAGCACCACTCGTGTTCGCAGCGCCTGCGAAGTGACGACGCCCCAATGGCGGGAGTCCAGAGAGCGCGTACGATTGTCGCCCGCGACGAAGTACTCGTTATCGTTGAGGACGAGCGCCTCCATCGTCCGGCCGAACGGCAGCTGCGGGCCGAATGCCTCCGGAAGCTCTTCGAGCTTTATCTCATACTCCCGATCTGCGAGCTGGAACTTCGACCGCGGTTCTCCCTGCGGTTGTGTTCTCGCCGGTACGAGGTAGACCCGGTCTTCCTCGTACCGGATTACGTCCCCCGGCAGTCCGATCAGCCGCTTGACCACCAGAGCTGATCTCCAGACATCCTCACTGCCACCGACCAGCGAAACCCGTTGACCGGTAATAAACCGGACGATTGGGTCAGCGGCGGCCCGGATCACGCCGGGATGCTCATAGTACGGCGGCTGTACCAGTACCACGTCGCCGCGTTCCGGTTCCGCGATCCCCGGTAGGCGCCGCCGGATCGCCGGAACCACTGGGCCATACAGCGCCGGGAGCGCAAGCACGCGGTCACCGGCCTCGAGCGTCGGTTGCATCGACCCGGACTGCACCACGTATGACTGGAGCACGAGCATCTGCACTATCTGATACACGACGAACAGCAGCACGAGCGCGCGCAGAATACGCCGCCATAGCGGGCGCCGAGTTTGCGGGCCGCGGTACAGACTGAAATCAGGACGGCGTGACCGTTCCTTCTTGTCCGCTCGCCTCGCTGCTCGGCCCAGCGGGCCCTTCCGCGGGGTTCGCTGCGGACGCGCGAAACCTGAACGCATTCTTCTTCCTTGTCGCCGGGAGCCGTTTACTCGACGTCTTACTCTATTGGGCCGAAACGATCAGGCGGCCAATACTTGATCATGCCGAGGCCGAGTACCCGATCGGCGCTCACCGTGCCGAAGTTCCGCCCGTCGAGCGAGTTATCGCGATTATCCCCGAGCATGAGCATCCCGTTTTCGGGAACATACCACCCGTTGGCATACTGCAGCGCTTGGCGGCGCGCGTCCCGGTTATGCGGGCGCGCCATAAACACCGTCTGTTCACGCCACTTCTCGAAATACACGGCATCAGGGAACCCAATGCCTCGCATCTCTCCCATCGCATCGCGGGCGAACTGCGGCGCACTGACCCCGAGGTCTCGAAACCCGGACGCAACCCCTCCGCCACGAATTACGGGGTAATCTTCCGGCTCGACCAGGCGGTTAACCGGGTAATCTATCTGTGCGAGCTCCTGGAACTGCGCTTCGCTCATCCAGTCCCGCTCTCCCTGAGGTCGGATCTGCATCTCACCGTTGCGCACCCGGAAGCGGTCGTGATCTACCCCAACCGCTCGTTTGATCAGAAACTGCGCACGCGGCATGCCGCGTTCATCGCGGTCAATATCGACCATCGAGAGCGTAAGCATATAGACGACGCGCTGCAGCACCTCGAACGCAGGACCGCGACTCACATACGCCGGATTCTCGAAGATCACAACCTCGTTGCGCTCCGGCTCCCGGAAGCCGGGCACCTTCCACATACCGGGGATGAGCTCAGGACCGAACACCAACTTATTGACGAATACCCGGTCCTGTTGCAGCAAGGTATCTATCATCGACCCGGTTGGGATCTGATACGCCTGTAGAACATACTGATTGATGAGCAGCACCACCAGCGCCGCCCAGAGAAACGCCTCCACCCAGTCGAGAATCACGTTCTTGTTCTTTAGTTTCTCGAGCCTCCGGTGTTTGCGTAGCCTTCTCCAGGTCAGGAACCGCTCGGTGCCCCTGACAAGCCGGCGCGAGAACGCAAGGTAGCGCTGCTTCATGGCCCGTCGAAGCTACCACAAGGCGCCTGAATTGACAAGCGCAACTGCTTGTCAATATAATGCGCCGAGTTATGAAAAAGGACCGGGCCGACACCTCCTCACGTGACAGTGAGGGAACTCTCCCCCCACCGGTGAAGCTGCGGCCTCTGTTCGGAATCGCCCCCGAGCACTACCTCCCGCTGCTCATGCTGCTCGTGCTGCTCGTAATCTTGTTTCTGGTGTTCTTTCTGCCCGCGCTGCGCAGGCCCGGAGAGCCGGTCAAGCTGCACTCCAGCCCTCCGGGCAGTGCCGTCTACGTGGACGGGCGCCGCGTCGACGCAACTCCGGCCGAGCTCTTTCTCGAGCGCGGTACGCGTGAGATCGTGTTGCGGCACCCATGGTTCCAGGATAAGACCGTTAGCGCCGACGTTGGGAATCAACTGTTTCGGATTCCGTTCCATTCCCGTTCGCGGGATGTCTTTTACAGGCTCCAGCTTGACGAACCGGATGACTTGATCACCGATTCGGTCCGTGAGTTCGCTCATTGGGCTCTGGCGGAGCAACCGGCCTACCGGCACCGCGGTCCTGATGTGCTTTCCGAGGCAGTGCTCGCCTGGTACGCCGATCCTGCACGTGTGCCGACCTCGATCTCAGGAGGCTCCGACGCTGAAACCGGGAACGCATCACAGCTCGACGTGCTCTTAGCCCTTGCGCCCGCTCTGCTTGAGCACAGCGGCTCAGGGCGCGACTATCTGCGTGCACTCTCTCTGGACCGCGGCGCCGGCGGCGTCCTGTCCGCCCCGGGCGCCCTTGAAATTGTACAAACTTTTATACACCTTCAGAATGATACTCATGCTGCGTTCGCGGTACTGGAGGCTGTGCTCCCGGAGAAAACCGCGGAGCGCTTCCTGGAGAGCGAGTGGTATGGGCGGGCGCGCGATCGTGTGAATACCGCTGCAGCGGCTCACAGCCTTGAGGAAACGCCGCTCGAGCTCGATGCACCGCAGACCGCGGTGTTCGCCGGAGTTGAGTTTGTCCGCATTCCGCCGATCGAGGCCCTCGTTGGGATGCAGCGTGACGAGGAACCGATTGATGACTCCCTTCGGATTCCTCACCTGCTCCAACTGGACGAGTTCTGGCTGATGCGAACTCCGGTCAGCAACGCCCAGTTCGCCGAGTTTCTTGAGGACAACCCCGGTTGGGGACGTGAGCATCTGGAGGAGCTCCGCGAGCAAGGGCTGGTGACTCCGGATCACCTTGCCGACTGGGATGCTGATGAACGCCCGAATGCGGACGGCGGTTTTGAGTTTGAGGCGGGGCAGTATAGGCCCGACAACGCAGGGAACGACGAGCTCGACCTTGACTACGAAGAATGGCTTCAACTGCCGGTGCGCTATGTTTCCCACCCGGTGGCCGAGGAGTTCGCTTCCTGGTTTTCCGAACGCCTCGCGGAGACCGGGGAAGAGCTTGCCTCCCGGCTGCCGTATTCGGAGGAATGGGAGTTTGCCGCGCTGCTCGACGGCGCCGATCTGTACGAGCCGGTGTTCCGCGACGGTTTTGTAAGCGGCCCGGTTTCGGTCGAGGAAGGCGCGGAAGGCAATCTTGGTTTTCGGCATCTCATGGGCAACACCTGGGAATGGACGGCGTCCCCATACCTCCCGTCCACGTACGCTTTACGCCCGTTTCAGGTCTCACTCGGAGACCTTCCTGAGCTCAGCAGCGAGCTCGCCGGCGCCGTTCCGTTCCGAGCTGTCCGGGGCGGATCCTGGGCGAATCAACCCGACGAAGTAGCCCTGGCGGCCGTCGGGGTGCAGCCCCGGCATTTCAGCAGCCCGTTTCTTGGGTTCCGACTCGCTGTGGTCCCCCGCGACCGTACTGATCAAGCCGCACAGTGATCATGAGAACCGCACGTTGATCCGCATGAGGTAAGGAGAAGGTTCGATATGGTGCGAAAGCTTGCACGCAACAAGAAAGCGTTTCACGATTTCGCAGTGGAAGAAACCCTCGAGTGCGGTATCGAGCTGCAGGGAACCGAGGTGAAATCCATCAAGGCGGGCCGCTTCTCCTTTGCCGACTCACACGCTCGTATCCGTGATGACGAGCTGTACCTTGTCGGGCTGCATGTCAGCGAGTACGAACAAGGCAACATCCATAACCACCGGCCCACCCGTGACCGACGGTTGCTCGCGCACAAACAGGAAATCAAACGCCTGCGCCGGCGCGTAACCGAAAAAGGCTATACCCTGGTCCCGCTCAATATCTATCTCAAGAACGGGCTTGTAAAACTGGAGCTCGGCCTCTGTAAAGGCCGAAAGCAGCACGATAAGCGCGAAGCGATAAAGGCACGCGATTTGAAGCGTGAAGCAGCACGTGAAATCAAAGGGGGGCTATGATGCAAACACCGAGTCCACAGATACTGCAGGAAGTCCGCGCGTTCGCCGAGGAGATCGCTCATGAGGCCGGACAGGTTACGCTACGCTACTTCAGAAAGGCGTTCGAGGTGGAGCACAAGTCCGATAAGTCACCGGTTACGGCGGCTGACCGCGAGGCTGAAACTGTGCTCCGGGATCGCATATTGAGCCGTTATCCCGAGCACGCGGTGATCGGCGAGGAGTTCGGGGAAGCCGGTACGCAGGGCAGCGCATTCACCTGGGTACTGGACCCCATCGACGGCACCAAATCTTTCGTCAAAGGGGTTCCGCTGTACTGCGTCCTGGTCGCCCTGCTGCACGAGCAACGACCGATTGTCGGAGTCATTCATAATCCGGCATTGGATGAAACCGTGTCGGCGGCGGTCGGCATGGGGTGCACCTATCAGGACAAACCGGCACAGGTCAGCACCGTATCCACGCTCGATGACGCCTGGTTACTGTTGACCGATCCTGCCGATATGGCGCGATACCGTCCGGAGTTGGGGCCAAGCCTCTACGGAGCGGTGGGCAACGTTCGTACCTGGGCCGATGCGTACGGGTACCTGATGGTTGCCACCGGGCGTGCGGAGATCATGCTTGATCCCATCATGAACCTCTGGGACGTCGCGGCATTGAAGCCGATCATTGAGGAGTCCGGAGGACGATTCACCGACATCGACGGCAATGATGACGCGACCGGCAGCAGCGCGCTCGCAACCAACGGGCTGCTTCACGAAGCCGTCCTGGGCCTCTACCCAACGTAGTAGCCGGCGCACCGCGCACTAATCCTCGTCCGGCGCACTAGTCCGCGTCCGGAACGCGGCTCACCTCGCTACCGCGGACATACCCGTGACCCCCGTCGGCGAAGCGCACCCGCAGGTACTCACCGCTGACGCCCACCGGCCGAAACACGGTTCCTTCACCAAGATGAGCGGTTACAGTTCTTTCGGCGGTAAGACCGTTATACACCGGCCGCTCCGGGCCTAAATGCGCCACGGCGGCTCCGATCAATTCCGGATCCAGACTTGGCTCCGTGGGCTCTCCGCCCTTGTCGTGCAGGTAATAGAAGGGATCGACCGCATTCCAGTGCGCTTCGTAAATCCCGAAGTGCAGGTGCGGAGGCGTCGTTCTTGCGTTGCCGGTGTTACCAACAGTCCCAATCACGTCGCCGGGCTCTACCCGGGCGCCCTGTTCGGCAAGCTGTTCATCGAGATGCGCGTAGTAGTAAATAAGATCACGCTCTTCGTCGTAAAGACTGACGACCTTTCCCCCGCGTTCCCGAGTACCGACCCGCCGCACCAGTGCCGGGCTTGAAGCGAGCACCGGAGTGCCGCGCGGTGCGAAGACATCCACTCCCTCGTGAACGCGCGCACCACCGTCGCGCGGCGCGCCGAAAAAACTTCGGATGTCTTCGGTATCATGGCCTTCCACCGGAAAGCTCAGTGACGGTTCGGTTTCAATCGTCACGGTGTAACGTCCGCCGCGCAGGAGCTCGGGCTGCAGGCGCAGAATGTAGCTATTGTCGCGCCGGGGCTCAAACTCAAGCCGATTTCGAGCCTCGGAGTAGCTGGCAACCTGCTCGAGCGCTTCCAGGTCATCGTCGTCCGCACGAAACACATCCGCGAAGAGCCTAAGCCCGGAATTGTCATCAAGTTCTTCGAAGTCGGCTTCTGTCTCGGGTCCGTCCGGAGCTTTATCCAACACCTCGTCCGAGTTCGTTTCGGCATTCTCGCCGATGCCGCGCGCAACAGCGCCCTCGAGGTTCGCTTCTGCCTCGATCTCGATGGTGATAGTGATGCGCTGTCCCTGAGTCGCCTCGAAGCGATAACCAGCCGCTTCGGCCCGCGCGGGGTCGAAAGCAGCCCGCTCCTGGAAAGGAATCTCCAGTTCCACCGGTTCGCTGAGCGCGCGCTCTGCGGCAGCCACCCAGTCGCGTGCTAGTGCCGTACCCGACAGGCCGAACTGTTCAAGGCTCTCTCGATATCGTTGGTGCGATTCTGAGGGCTCGAACTCTTCTTCAACCACCTCCTGGGCACACCCTATGACTACAACGGCCGCAAGCGCCGCGATAACTGCGATTCTCACATGCATAGCGCGTCAGCTTACCAGATGTACGTCAGGCTTGACAACGTACGGTTACACGAGTACCTTTAGCCCACGGCTGGAACGACACAATCAAACGGGGGTGTCAAGGCTTCGACTGGAGTTCGCGCAAGCGAGTACGTTGCAGGTGGAGCGTCGTCTCCCAAACCGACAACCGATTTACCTGCCAACGAAGCAGATTTCGCACTGGCTGCATAATTAATGCGGCCACGGGCCCACGGCGTGCAGCTCTGAATGCCGTGGTCGCCTGGAAGACACCAGGGCTTACCTCGCGTTCTGCCCGCGTAGCGTGAGGGACAACTAAGCGGGCTCAGGAAGGGGATCGGTCGGTCGCCTGAACCGCCTCATCCGAAACAATAATCAGGCGACTAAACCTGTAGAGACGTGCCGCTTGGACTCTAGGACGCGGGTTCGATTCCCGCCACCTCCAACCCCCTTTCCAGCGCCTGACTCGGAGCAGTTGAAACAACGCCCGACCTCCCCACCCTCTTTAGGTCGTTGATTCGGCGTGTAAACGTCGGATTTCCACTACTCGATCAGGTGTAGCCGAGCCCCGCTGCGTGAAGGTATAATCCTGACAGTCAAATTGCTCTAACGTCGGAGGGGCCGGTGAATCGGTCGGGGCGCGGTGTGCGCGAGCCGCTAAACACAGCATACAAAGCTCATCAGCCGGTCGTGATGCTGGCGCTTGCGGTCGCGTTTTCGCTTGCCGGCGACGTGACGATCTACGTCGTGGTGCCGGTGCACTATGCGGCGTTGGGCCTCACACCGCTGCAGGTCGGCATACTGCTGTCCGCCAACCGCTGGATACGACTGGCAAGCAATCACGTGGCACGTAGAATCCTGGCACGGGGCGTCCCGTCGCGGGTGCTCGCGGCGGCGCTCGCCGCCGGTGCCGCAGCCAGCCTGGTGTACGCGACCGCTCCTCCGTTCTTCGTTTTTTTGGCTGCGCGAGCGCTGTGGGGCGTTGCGTGGTCAATCATTCGGCACACCGGCGTGATGACCTCGATCGGCAGCCGCCCGGAATCTCAAGCCGCCGGAGTCTACGGAATCTACAACGGGGTCGTGGAGTTGGGCTTCATCGCAGGGACGCTCGCTGGAGCGCTCCTTTTCGACGGGTTCGGCTACAGCGCGGCGTTTGTGGTTGCCGGCATGGTCTCGCTTTTTGCAATCCCGTTGGAGATAAGGGGATTTCGGCTCCTGGCCTCCGTCAGCACTCCCGCACACGAGCACACGCCCGCTAACGGCAAGGCCGGTGCGGCGTTGCTGTTTCGAGGATTCGTCGAACGCGCGGTCGGAACCGGCCTGATTATTTCGACGCTGGGCTTTGCGCTTCGGAGCCATTTTGGTGAACAGCTGGAATTAGGGGTCATCACTCTGGGTATCGCGACGCTGAACGGCCTCCTGATAGCGCTCAACTACACGATCAACTGCATAGGATCACCGTACCTGGGGCGCCTGGTCGACCGCGTCGGCCGACGGGCCGGCGAGATTACAGCCTTTGGAGTCGGGGCGCTCGCCCTTGGCGCCACAGCCCTGATGCCCGCCTCGCCGCTGTTGCTCCCGGCCCTGCTGCTGTTCTTCGTGGCAACCGTGGCCTGCAAGATTGCTCTGGTCGCGCAGGCCGGGGTGAGCGGGCCGCGCAGTTTCGCCCAGTTCGTGAGCGCGGCCGATTTGGGAGCGGCTACCGGACCAATAGTCGGCTGGCTTGCGATTGAGCGCGCCGGTTCACCGGAAGCTGTGTTCCTGCTCGGGGCCGCGCTGTACCTGGTTGCGCTTGTGTCGGCTCTACGCTCGCGCGCCTGAGCTATTGCGCCGGCAGGATTCGCATTCGCACCTGCGTTCGTGCAATTCCCCGGAATCGAACCGGACCGGATCTACCCGATGATCCTTCGTACACGATACTTCCCCGGGCTCACTCCTCTCTTCCTATGGCTGCCCTCCCGGTGATGCGCTTCTTCACGATGGGATACACTACAGCCGCTATGGCAGTAGCCAGCATAATCAGTGTCAGCGGACGCTGGTAGAAGCTCTCGATACCGCCGATCATAAGCGCCTGCCGGAAACTCATTTCCGCCAATCTCCCCAGCACGATACCCAGCACGACCGGTGCGGTGGGGAAGCCGTAGCGCCGGAAAATCCAACCGACTACACCAAAGGCCACGCACACTACCACCGGATACATCGAATTGGTGACGGCATAGCTGCCGACTATGGCGAAGACGAAAATGAGAGGATAGAGCAACTTCTTACTCAGATCGGTTACCCGAACAAAAAGCTGCGCTCCCAGAAGCCCCACCGCCAGGATGAAGGCGTTGGCCATAAACATGGAAGCAAACATCCCGTACACCAGTTCGGGCTCATCGACGAACATTTCGGGGCCGGGATTCAAGCCGTGCACCAGTAACGAGCTCAGCAGCACAGCCGCCGTGGCGCTTCCGGGTATCCCTAGGGCCAGCAAGGGAACGAGAGCACCACCGGCAGAAGCACTGTTCGACGATTCCGCCGCCGCGACGCCTTCCGGTGCACCTTTGCCGAACTCATCGGGCTTCTTGCTGAAACGTTTCTCTACATCATAGCAAATAAACGCTGCAATAGTACCGCCCGCACCGGGGAATATCCCGATGATAGTTCCGAGCACACCGGCACGTGTTATGTTTTTCCAAACCGTAAGGTAGTAGCTCAGCTTAGGCAGCTTATAGGCCAGCTTATCGAACTTTTCACCCTTAACGTAGTGCTCCAGATTGTAGAAGAGCTCTCCCAGCGCAAAGAGCCCTATGATGGCGGGTACCAGGGAGAAGCCCTCGAACAGGCGAACTTCCCCGAAGGTGAAGCGGCGTGTTCCCGCAAAGGGTTCCATGCCCACGGTGTTCAGAAGCAGTCCGAATACCACCGCCACCAACGCCTTTTGCCAGTTCTTTCCCCCCATCGTGGCCACGGTGGTAAGACCCAAAACGGTAAGGGCAAAGTACTCGGAAGGCCAGAACTCCAGGGCCACCCGCGCCAGCGGCGCGGCAAACAGGATAAGGACCACTGTTCCAATGATCCCTCCGATCATGGAGGCATACAGCGACACACCCATCGCCTCGCCGACGCGACCGGTCTTTGCCATGGGGTAGCCGTCAAAGCCGGTTACAGCCGCAGACGGGGTGCCCGGTGTGTTAATGAGCACCGCCGAGACCGAGCCACCGTAGTTGGCGCCCTTGTAAGCACCCAACAGCAGCACCATGCCCAGAATGGGTTCCAGGCGGAAGGTCATCGGCAGCAGCAGCGCCACCGCCATGGAGGGCGATATGCCGGGGATGGCGCCGAAGGTAATACCGGCGAAAACACCCAGCAGGCACAAAAAGATTGCCATGGGCGTAAACATGATGCCGAAGCCGCCGCCCAGGTTGACAAGTATATCCATCATGACGCTACACCCCTTTTTATCATAGCAACCCGGCGAACAGCGTGCCGACCGGTAAGCGAACATATAGCAACCGAGCGAAGAAGAAATAGGAGAATATCATCCAGCCTACCGGCACCGCGACCAGTTCAATCTTACTGCGCGATTCCAGCAGCCACATCACCACCACCAGAAAAATCGCCGAGCTGAGGTAGTAGCCGATATAACGAAATGCAAAGAGGCTTGCTACCAGCACGCCGAAGACGATAGCCACGCGCCACACGCTGCCCCATTTTGGGTCGGGCTGCTCTTCCCCTCTCAACATGGGGATGAAGGCCAGAAGTGTGACCGGGATAAGCACATAAAACCAGAAACGTGGGATGGTAGCCGCGGTGGTGGCCACTGCTGCGAATCGGGGCATGGGGAACGAATAGGTGATCATAAAGAACAGCAAACCGATCCAGAAAACGCCGGCCAGCACCAACACCTGTCCCGTATACGGATGAAGTCTTTTGAACGGCCTGATCAGCACCCAGGCTACTGCAAGCGCAATAATCAAAAAGACCAACTGCATCAGCAACCCGTGGGTTGCAAAAAACCTGCCAAGTTCTTCCAATTGCGCACCCTCCATCCGAGGACAAGGAACACGCGGCCGGACAGAGCCCGACCGCCTGCTCCCGTCATGTTTAGCCTATGTAACAACCGTGTCTGTCGGCTTCAATCCAGCATACCGAGCTCTCGCAACCAGAACTCGGTCTTCTCCATGGTACTGTCAACGATGGCCCGGAAGTCATCGTCGAACACCGCTCGGGGCATAATTGCGTTTTCCGCGTTGAATGCCTGCCACCGGGGGTGCTCGTAAACCTGGAGAACAATACCCTGAAACCACTCTATCATTTCCCGTGGGGTTCCCTGCTTTACCGCGAAACCGCGCCAGATATGCTCGTCATTCAGTTCGGGATAACCCAGCTCAGCAAAGGTAGGGGAATCTTCAAAGCCGGGCATACGCTCGGGAGACGCGATCGCCGCTACCCATAGGTCGCGACCGGCGGCGTTGAAGGGGTTGCCCATTTGGACCTGCGCCGAGCCGCCCAGTACCGCAGCCGCCCCCAGGGGGCCCGTTTCATACGGTGTTGCCGTGGCTTCCACGCCGGTAGCTTCCCAGATCATGAGCGCTTCAAAGTGCTTGTTGCCGCCCAGTACCGGCACGGCCCAGTTCTGTCGGCCACCCATTTGTCGAGCCTGCTCGATGATGCCTTCGAAGTCCATACCGGCATCGCGGTCCCTCTTGTGGATAATAACGGCTGCAGGGTCCCGCTGGATTTTTGCGATCCAGTGATAGCCGTCGATGAACACATCCCGGTCAAACTCGTTGGCGACCACGCTATTGACGTTGGACATCGCCATGCCGAAGACGGTGTAGCCGTCGGCGGGACGGTCCAGCACCGCGCGGGAGGCATTCATGGTACCGCCGCCGGTGATATTCTCCACCACGAAGGTAGCGTCGGTGAACTCGCTGGCGATATCAACAAAGAGACGGGTAGCTACATCCATACCACCACCAGGACCCACGTGGGTAATAATGGTAATAGGGCGGGTCGGCTCCCAGGGGCCTACAGCTGCGTCAGGATCCGGCGCCGCCTCTTCCTGTTGACCTCCGGCGAAGACACTGAAGGTCAATGTCACAAGAAGCAGAAAAACCAATACTCGCTTCATACTCTCTCCTTTCAAAAAACGAATCTTTCTCATGATAACTCTCCTCATTAGATGCTTTTCCAGGTTTTTAACCGTGATCCTCATGCGATCCTCGTGCGCACTCTTTTTTCGATCATTTTCGGGCGCGTATCTGTGACAACTGTCCGCCTGTCACAACTGTGTCTTGTGACATAGTTGTGTTAAGTTTGTGTTAAGCCTCTACCGAACGGTTGTACAGTGCGTTGCAGTTTCATTATTGCTGGTTTTGGTTGGCGGAAGCTTAACCCGCAATCGATAATCTTGTCGAGAAAAAGACCTCTATATCCGGTAACAGACATTTCTATAGCAATTCAGAACCAACCGCCTCAGGACAGCGATGCAAAAAACTCAGCCAACATCGGCTGCAGTTTCTTCCTCGAAATCCCCAGGTTTCCCTGCGCGAACAAGGCCGTTGATCCGTCAGGCGTTTCGGCCGTAATCGGGGTTAACTCGAGACCACACTGCTCCAGGTGATCGAGGAGCTTAGCGCGCAACTCACTGTCCGGACAGTACACGCCCAGCTCCCGCGTGAACTCAGGCGCGGTGTAGGCGTTCATCGCCAACAGCAAATCGAGATTGCCCGACTCGGCGTAACGTGCCAGCGATTGCGACAGAGTCGAATCTTTCTTCAACCAGTCGGCGAACGAAAGCAAAACCGAGCTGATTCCGACTCGGTGTCGCCCAAGCTCCCACTGCTTGTAGTCCTTGCGGAGCAGATCACTGCTGTCCAGCGCCGAAACGTTGAACTTCTCGTGTTGCACGCGGTCGAACAGCGCTTTCTGCTCAATGCCGCTGCGCTTCAGCAGCTCCGCGGCAACCGTCTCGTCTTTCGGGGTTACTCGCTTCGCTTCAGGGTCAAGATTCACGGTATCGAGCAGGATGGTGCCGAGCAGCAGAGTGGTCACTCCGGCATCCAGCAGATCTTCAGCCTCGCCGAGAATCAGCTCGGTCACCAGGGTGGCGGCAGAACCTACCGGCTCAATCTTGCGCGGCGAGGCAGTCTCGAACAACCCCTCGTCGGCGTGATGGTCGATGACTCCCGTTACGGCATTCTCAAACTCGGCCTGGGCCCCCGTAGGGCGATTGTGGTCGACCAGGGTGAGCTCAAGCTTGCCCGCATTATACAGCGGTTTCAGATCGATGTCTTCCGAAAACACCAACCACTGCGGATCCACTCCGGCTTCCGAAAACAGGAACACCGCTTCGGTGCGTAGCTTGAAGTCGTCGCGAGGTATTGGAATGAGCGGCACGAAGACGGTATCCGGCGTCTCGGCCGTTGAACCCCGGAAATAGGCGTAGACTAGTGCCGATGCCATAGAATCGAGATCTGCAGCCTCGTTTCCGACGATGCAGTGCATCCTGCCCGCATCCCCCATCCTGCTCTTCACGGTCTTAAGATACTGTTCAAGCGCTTGCCCTTTTTTTTCAGACATGATTTGTATTGCCTCCATGTGGCTGAATTGCCGGTATGGTGCCCATGGCACACGGCGCAATACTCCTCCGACCTCCCGCTGCTGTCAAGCAAAACAGCGCGCCGGCATACCAAAAGTTCTCTAGATACTAAAACAATGATTTTGATTGGTGCAGTGCCACAAGGTCGTGCTACTATACCTTCCACTACTGCACACAGTTGTACCATTCACTCAAAGTATGGAAAGAAACGGAGGGCAAGCAACCATGGCCGATGTCTACAGTCAGAACAAGGCAACAACCGCTGAAGAGGCGGCGAAGATTATTCCGCGCGCTGAGTTTCGCGTCTTTGAGAATGGCGTTATCGACGCCGTCAAGGAACGCATGTGGAACGGACGTACGGTCCTTTTCAAGGCGCGCCGGATGCCGGTTGAGACCTACTTTCTGTCGGTTCATACCAACGAGGCAAATGTCAAAGTCCGCGAAGGTCTGCTTGACATCAAGACCAAAGTCGACGAAACTCCGGACGGCTATGAAGTCTTTCAGCCGCGGGGCAAGTTTCAGTTTCCCGTGAAGTCCGCTGATCTGGCAACGATTATCTCGCACCTGGAGATCGATATGAAGCTCGATCAGGACGAGTACGATATCGACACCTTTATAGCAATGGCGCGCGAACACCGGGAACTGGCGGTCGTCAACGTGGAGAAAATGCGCTACGGCTTCACAATCGACGACATCATCTGCGAGTACGCCTACGTATGGTTCAACGGAGCACAGGTGGAAACCGCTTGCGCCGAGAGCGAGAACTACGACGGGATGCGGAAGGTGATCGAGGAGCTTGGCCTGGCGTCTAAAACGAACACAAACTACCTGCGTGCCGCCAAGCGTGTGGTCGGAATGGCGTAGGATCCGAACCGGTCCGCCCCGTGGCGGCGTCGGTAATTGTAGCGCTCCTGAAACGCAGCGCCGCCGAAAGGCAGCGTTGCGTCCCGCAACCCGGTACCTGCCCGTAACAACATGCGCCGAAGACCGCACCATCGGGAGCCACAGGCATAGAGAATCGAGACAACGAGACCACGAGACAACAGAGGGAGCACAATGGCCAGGAGAAACGAGACAATCAGCAGAAAGGACCCGGGGCGTGACGGAATCGGACGCGTTTTCGGCTCACGAACTAAAGCGCTTGAGATGGAGATTGATCAGTACTTGAGCTATATCGATCAATGCTCTCTGTTACTTGGGGAATCACTCAAGAAGTACTTCGCCGGTGAGTTCGAGCAATTTGAAGAGAAATCACGCGAAATCGATACGGCCGAACGCAAGGCCGACGAGTTGCGCCGCGCGATCACGCATCGCATTTACTCGGAGATGCTCATCCCCGACTCTCGCGGCGACGTGCTCGGGTTGATCGAAACCACCGACAACGTGGCCGACGTGGCGAAACAGGTAGCGAGCCATTTCAGTATTGAAAAGCCGGAAGTATACCCGTTTTTGCGCGCTGATTTTGAAGAGCTGGTTGAGATGGCGCTCAAGGCAACCCACGAGCTGACCCTTGCGGTGCGGGCGTTTTTTCGCGAGCTGTACCGTGTGACCGAGCATCTTGAAAAGGTTCATTTTTGGGAGCATC
>PUPD01000199.1 GCA_003552985.1 Spirochaetaceae bacterium | reverse complement strand
CGTTGTTGGTGCCCACCGCCGCGCGGATAACCTTCTGAAACACGAAGTTGTCTTCGTTGGAGCAGCGCGCCGAAGCAAGCCCGGCTACACTGTCCGGCCCGTGCTTCTCGACCGCCTCTACCACCTTGTCGGTGATGATCTCGAGGGCCTTGTCCCACTCTACCGGGATGAAGTTCTCCTCGGGGTTCTTCGCCTGCAGCGGGCTGGTTTCGTCCAGCGTCCAGTCCTCGTCGGTCAGTCCCAATTGTTTAGCGAAGTCTTTACGCACCAGCGGTCGGGTCAGGCGGTCCTTGCTCGTAGCGTAGTCCCAGCCGTAGCGCCCCTTGGTGCAGAGGAACTCATCGTTGACGACCGAATCCTGATACCCGCGCGCGTAGACGATCTCGCGATCGCCGTTTTTCGGCATGCCGCCCTCGACGTCCGGCCTCAACGCGTACTGCACACGGCAACCGACGCCGCAGTAGCCGCAGACGGTGTCGATGCGCGGGAACTCCCACTCGCGGCCCTGGCCGACGCGACCCTTCTGCAGGAGTGCCGCGGTCGGGCACAGCTGCGCACAGCTGCCGCAGAACACACACGCGGACTCGTTCATCGGACTGTCGAACGGCGTGGCGACATGGCTTTCAAACCCGCGCCCGGAGAACTCAATCGCGTTCGCGCCCACAACCTCGTCACAGACGCGGGTACAGCGGCCGCAGAGAATGCAGTACTGGTGGTCCCGAAGCAGGAACGGGTTGTCGTCCTGTTTGAAGCCCTCACGCGCAATGTCCTTGTTCAGCGTCGTTTCCTTAATGCCGAACTCGTAGGCGTATTTCTGCAGATCACAGTCACCGCTCTTGTCGCAGATCGTGCAGTCCATCGGGTGGTCCGAGATCAGCATGTCGATGATGGTCTTGCGTCGCCGGTAGAGGTCTTCGCAGCGTGTGGTGATCACAAGCCCGTCTTTGGCCGCGAGCGTACAGGCCGGCTGCGGATCGTGGTAGCCGACCACGTCGACTACACACAGCCGGCAATGGCCGCTCGGCAGCAGGTGCTTGTGATAACACAGCCGCGGCACATCGATGCCGGCGTTCAATGCGGCTTCGAGTACCGGCGTGCCGGCCTCAACCTGAAGTTTCTTTCCGTCTATTGTTATGGTGATCATCTCTCCCTATCCTCTCCAAGATGGCTATAGCATTCGGTGCGGTTACACCGCATCCTCTCTGACCTCAGCCGGAATCTTCTCGTGAAACTCATCCCGGAAGTAGCGCAGAGCCGACAGAGCCGGGTTCGGCGCGGTCTTGCCCAGACCGCACAGCGAGGTTTCTTTCATCGTCCTGCCGATTTCCTCGATGCGCTGGATGTCCTCCATCGTGCCCTCGCCCTTGGCGATCTTCTCGAGCAGGTGCAGTATCTGCCGGCCCCCGACACGACACGGCACGCACTTGCCGCAGGATTCGTCCACGGTGAAGTCAAGGTAGAAGCGGGCCACGTCCACCATCGAATCGTCTTCATCCATAACGATCAGGCCGCCGGAGCCCATCATCGACCCGAGCGCCGTGAGCGTCTCGAAGTCGATCTCGGTATCGAGGTTCTCGTAGCTGATCATTCCGCCCGAGGGGCCGCCGCTCTGTACGGCTTTGAACTTTTTATCACCGGGAATCCCGCCGCCGATGTTGTACACGATCTCGCGCAGCTTGATCCCCATCGGGACTTCGATCAGGCCGGAGTTGCGCACCTTGCCGGTGAGCGCAAACACCTTGGTGCCCTTGGAGGTCTCGGTGCCGATCTTCGCAAACCATGCGCCGCCGCGCATGATGATCACCGGGACGTTGGCCATCGTTTCGACGTTGTTGATCACGGTCGGCTTGCCCCACAGCCCTTTCACCGCCGGATAGGGCGGCCGCTGCACCGGCATGCCGCGCTCACCCTGTATCGAGAGCAACAGCCCGGTTTCCTCGCCGCAGACGAACGCGCCGGCGCCGAGGCGAATCTCAATCCGGAACGAAAAATCGCTGCCGAGGATATTGTCTCCGAGAAGGCCGTACTCCTCGGCCTGAGCTATAGCGGTTCGCAGGCGCTTGATCGCGAGCGGATACTCGGCGCGTACGTAGACATAGCCGGTGTCCGCGCCGACGGTGTAGCCGGCGATCGCCATCGCCTCGATCATCGAGTGCGGATCTCCCTCGAGCATACTACGGTCCATATACGCGCCTGGGTCGCCCTCGTCGGCGTTGAGGACGATGTACTTCTGATCGGACTGCGCATCTTTGGTGAACTTCCATTTCTTCCAGGTGAGGTAACCGCCGCCACCGCGGCCGCGCAGCCCGGATATCTCGAGCTCCCTGATGACATCGTCCGGGCTCATCTCGAACAGCACTTTCTCGAGCGCAACATAGCCCTCGCGGGCGATGTATTCCTCGATGATCTCCGGATCGATGAAGCCGCAGTTGCGCAACGCAACGCGGAACTGCTTCTGGTAGAACGAGATCTGGTCGATGTTACCCAGAGCGTGAACCCCCGGCTCGCGGTAGATCAGACGCTCCACCGGACGGCCTTTCAGCAGGTGCTCATGCACCAGCTCTTCGGCGTCCTCCGGCACCACCTGTACGTAGAATGCCTCATCCGGCAATACCTTGACGATGGGCCCCTGCTCGCAAAATCCGAAACACCCGGTGCGCAGCACCTGGACCTGGTCGTTCAGGCCATTGGCCGCTACATGCTGCTTGATCTCGTCATACAGCGTATCGGCCTTGCTCGATTCGCAGGCCGTCCCGCGACATACTAGACAAAAGCTCGCATATGGCATGGCTTACTCTCCGTTAACGATGGGATGGTCGCCGGCATCCAGGATGTCTGCAGCCGGGCGATCGTAGATATGCTCATCAACCAATTCACGGCCGATAATGTGATGGTTCACGATGCGGCGGACCACATCCGGCGTCACGCGCCCGTAGATCACGGCCGGCATCTTAGGAACGCGCACCTCGATGGTCGGCTCCGCGTGCTCCAGGCCGAGCCCTCCGCTTTGGCGTACCCGGACGTTGGTGAGCTGGTGCTTCTCCAGCTCCGCTACCAATGTCTGCAGCGTCTCTTTTGCGCCGGCGGCAATACCACTGGTACCCATCCCGACCGTTACCTGGATGGTCTTCCCCTCGGTATCGCGTACCTGTACGCTGTGTCTCTTCTCTTCTCGGAGTTTGCGCAACTCCTCGAGCGTCATCTTCTTCTGCGCCATAGTCCTTAACCTCCGTACTTAGGCGTACTCACGCACTCGGCAACTCCGCTTCCTGCGACTGGAGGAACTCCCACAGAAGCGATTGCGATTGTACTGATTCAAGCTCTCCAAGAGCCTCCCAAAGCTCGCTACGCGAGACTCGGTACTCGATCTGCTCATCGCCGGTCTCAACCGTCCGATGAAACTCCAGCTCGTATTCCCCATCAAGCGTGACCATCGCCGCCAGAGCTCCCGCAAGGTCGCCCAGGGGCGGACAGTCAATATGCCCGGGGTCGAAGCGAAACTCCAGCGTCGTGCCTTGCCCCTTCTCGCTGTGCAGCCGATACGACCCGCCGACAGCGGTCATGGTCTGCACCAGAAACGGCAGCCCCAAGCCGACGCGCCGGCCCGGATGCTTTCCCGGCTCGGTGTAGAAGGGGTCGAGCGCGCGCTTCTGCTGCTCCGGATCCATCCCTTTGCCGTCGTCTTCAATGCGAATCGTCATCTGATCCGCCTCCTGATGCATCCCGATTCGTACCTGCCGCGCGTCGGCCTGAACCGAGTTGTGAACCAGGTCCAGAAGCATATGGGAAAGCGTCCAGTGCATTACCCCGGCTCAGGACGCCGCAGCGTCTCCGGCCCTGCCGTCGCCGTCCTTATACGGCTCCAGGGTTTCACGCATCTTCTCGATGCTCAGCTTCCCGACCACCTCGTCGTTCATCAACACCGCCGGTGCCAGCCCGCAACAGCCGATGCAGCGCACCGCCTGCAGCGAAAACTGCATGTCTTCGGTGACGGCGTTGACCGCGACGTTCAGGTGCTCCGAGAGGTCCTCGAGGATCGAGCCCGCCCCTTTGAGATAACAGGCAGTACCCATACAGACCGCGATGCGGTGTTTCCCGGGCGGCTCGAGGTTGAAGTAGTTGTAAAACGTCAGGACGCCGAACACCTGGGCGTCAGGCACTCCGAGCCGCCGTGCAACCTCGCGTGCCACCGGCTCCGGCACGTACCCATACTCTTCCTGGGTCTTGTGTAACACCATGATGAGGTTACCCGGCTTGCCACGCCATTGCTCGATGAAATCAGCAAGCCCTTGTGATAGTTCAGCCCGATTCTCCACTGCTACGGCCATACTCGCTCCTTCTCCAACTGCGCCCCCGAGGTGATCGGGAGCAGTTCTAAAAATAAGTTAAGCTGCGGGCGGTAGCGTTTATGTCCGCGTCCGCCGGTTTATTGTTCTGTGTGTCACGATTATACCGCTTGATATCGATAAATGCAACCAGTATTTCTGATCATGTGACGCAGCTACTTAAAAGCCGCGACGACGCCGCCGGCACGGCAGGCGGCGCTGAGCCCGCACGGAGCGCTAAAGCCTGCACGCGGCGGGGCGTGGCGCACGGCGCTGGACCTGGGTGAGACGCAGAGCCTGGGTGGATCAGGTCGGGTCGCTGATACGCTCAGGGTGCGAGTATACGCGCAGAAGGTTGCTGCGCACGTACCCGATGAGAGTGATGTTCCAGTCGCGCGCAAGACCGATCGTGAGCGAGGTGGGCGTAGTGCGGGAGGAGACAACCGGGATCTGCATGCGCGCCGCCTTCATCAGCATCTCCGAACTGATGCGGCCGGTGGACATCAGCAGGCGCCCGGCAGTCTCCAGCTCGGCGAGCATCGCCGCGCCCCAGAGACGGTCGATCGCGTTGTGGCGCCCGATATCCTCTCGCTTCAGGAGAATGCTCCGGCCGTCGCTGAGGGCGGCGGCGTGGAGCCCGCGCGTTCGTCCGCGCGGCTCGGTCGGGCGCGTGAACTCCGCCATGAGCTCGATCACCTGCTCGGCGCTCAGCCTAAGATCGGTGGTGATCGGCGCCCTGCGCTGCCGCACGTCGTCGAAACTCACGCCGCCGCCGCAGCCTGAGGTCACGATGCGACGGTGCGGCGGCCGAAACGAGGCGTCCTTCAGCCAGACATCGACGCATTGACCGTTGGGGGCCGGCACGATCTCGGCCGGATCATCGGGAGACTCGATTATTCCTTCCGAACGCAGGAAGCCGATCACCAGCTCCACGGCGTCGGCCGGGCTGGCCATCAGCGTGGCAAGCTCGGCTCCATTGACGTAGAGACAAACGAACGACTCAGAGATCACCGGACCCTCGGTCTCAGTCACCTCACCGTGGTTGTACTCATAGTAGCTGTTCGTCGTGAAACCGGGATACTCCTCCGGTCCCGAATGATCACCCATCTGCAGTTGCCGTCCTTGCGGCTGACTGTATGGGGTTTGGGTGAACTGCGTCAACGGTTTCGGCGCTTGCGCTCTTTCAGGATCGCTTTCCCCTCCATCACGAGGTCGGTCACCGGGCGATAAGCCGGGCAGACGTAGCTGCAGATCGCACACTCGCAGCACTCGTCGATATGCAGTCGTTCGGCCGCCTCGGGCGTTCCGGCCTCAACGAGCTGGCTGATCTCGTTCGGATACAGCCCGATCGGACAATGCTTCACGCACGCGCTACAGCGGATACAGGGATTGATGCGCTCATAAGCCGGCTGTATGGCCCCCGGCGGCATCACCAGAATACCGGTGGCGGCTTTGACCACCGGCGCCTCGAGCGTATCCACCGCCGTCCCGGTCATCGGACCGCCGCGGACAACCTTGTATCCTCCGAGCGCCTCGAGGTCGACTCCCACATGCTCGAGAATGTGGCGGAGCGGGGTACCGATCGGCACCCGGTAGTTTCCCGGCCGCGTAATCTCATGCAGCCCGCTGACGGTCACCACCCGCTCGAACAGCGGCTTATTCAGCACCACCGCGTCGTAGATCGCCGCGGTCGTCGAAACGTTACGCACGATGCACCCGACGTCGGCGCTGCGACCCCCGAGCGGCGGTTCCTTCCCGGTAATAGCGCGTAACAAGGTCTTCTTATAGCCCTGCGGATACTTCACGGCCACCGGCACCACGCTGAACTCAGGCAGGTCACGCGTCTTCTCGGTCAGCAGCTCTATAGCGTCGGGCTTGTTGTTCTCAATACCGATATAACAATGATCGGCTCCGATTACCCGCGCGATGATGCGCGCACCGCCGATTACTGCGTCGGCGCGCTCCACCATGATGCGGTGGTCGCTGGTTAGAAACGGCTCACACTCGGCCCCGTTCACGATCAGAGTCGGTATCTTCGTGCGGACGTCGATATTGATATGCGTTGGGAACCCGGCGCCCGCCATGCCCACGATTCCGTTGTCCTTGATGACAGCGAGGATCCGCTCGCGATCCAGGCTCTCCCAGTCCGCGCGCGGCGTGAACTCCGGCACGCTCTGGTGTTGATCGGCCTTGATAACCACGCTCGGCACCTCGGTGCCGTCGCCGAACGGTCGCGGCTCAATATGCGTGACCACCCCGGAGACCCCGGCGTGCACCGGGGAGCTCCATTTCTCCTCCAGGTCGCCGATCTTCTGTCCGCTGACGACATGGTCGCCGACCGAGACTATCGGCTCCACCGTCTCCCCGGTGTGCTGATTCAACGGTACCACTACCGTCTCCGGGCACGGGAGCGTTTCGGTCGGCTTATCGGCGGTATAGTGCTTATGCTCGGGAAGGTCGATTCCGCGATCAAAACTCCGCGTACGCCGTCGCTGTAGCGCCGCTTCAAGCCGCTCCTTTACTGTCCTAACTGTCAATATCGCCATAATCTGCTCCGTTGTATCGTTCTCCGTTATCAAATGCCCTGGAAGCCCGCGATCGCCAGCGCGAGCATCCCCAGCGTGACGAACTGCAGCGGCATCCCGCGCAGCCACGAGGGCGCCAGCTGCGTTTCAGGCCGTGTGTCGATCGTCTCAACCACGATCAACAGCCCCGTGACCCCCAGTCCGAACCCTACCGCCGTGCCGACCGCTTCAAGCGGACCGTTCCAATCGCCGAGCGATAGCAGCACCGTTCCGAAAGCGGCGCTGTTCATAAACACCCGCGGCAGCAGATGCTGAAGGTAGTTTCGAAACAGCAGGTCGGCCAGCACAACGATGATCAGCAACAACAGTATCGTTACCAGGTACTTGAGGTAGACAAGCTCGAGCGGCACCAGCACAAGCTCATGCGCTCCATAGGCGGCAACGACCGCAACCGCCATCACCACGGTGGTTGTGAGCCCCAGGCAGAGGTTCGCCTTCACGGTGCTCGGCCGCTCGCCGAAGAACGGGAACAACCCGAGCAAGTACGTCAGGACGATATTGTTCCACAGGACGCCGCCTATCACCATATAGCCCAGTTCAGCCATCGCAGGCCCCCTCCGTCACGATTGGTCTTCAGTTTGGCTGCTTCGCAGCGCACGCCCCGCGGCCAGAACGGTGCCGACGACGATCAACAGCCCCGCGGGCTCTCCGAAGAACGAAAGGTCGATTGCGAGGATCGAGGTCTCGAACAACTCGCCGGTGAGCAGTATTTCGCGCAGGCCGCCGAGCACCGAGAGAAGAGCCACGAACAGCACGCTCAGCCAGATGCTTTGGCGGTACTCATTCCAGCGCTCCCTTCCCTCGTAGAGCACGGACTGCCTGAGTACCAAAATGTTGATCGCCGCCAGCGGGAGAAATACGTCCAGGGTCTCGCGTACCGCCGGGCTGTTGGCCTCCAGGTAGAACCCGTACAGCGAGGCGCAGGTAATTGTTATCGTTATGGTGCACACCAGGCGCGCGATCCGTGACACGTGCGCGGCGAGCAGCATATTGATGATGCCGGTAATCGCTACCGCCACCAGAATCACCGCCGCCAGACCAAACGCCGCTTCGGCGCGGCCCGTCCCTCCCAATGTCGGCGCCAGCGCCGGAAACAACAAAACCATCGACGAACGCCTGAGAAGCGGTAATACGAGTGAATCGTTCAGTTGCATGCGGGGCTCCTCCCGTTGCTCACTAAGCGTCGGCACTTACGCCTCGCGCCGTCAGCCGGTCCCGGCCGCGGCGAGATACCCGAGCGCCGCCCGAACCGCCTCGGCGACCGCCTCGACCGAAACGGTGGCTCCGGAGATGTTGTCGATGTCATCATCTACCTCAACAGGGTCAGCTTCGGACTTCCCGTGAAACTGAGATAGAAATTCGTCCTCGGTCACGACGTCGCCGAGCCCCGGCGTCTCGTCATGATCGAGCACCTCCAGACCGACGACTGCGCCGTCGGTATCAACGCCGACCAGCACCTCGATCGGCCCTCCGTAGCCTTCACCCTCGGCTATCACGGCGCTGCCGATGTGCTCACCGTCTCGAATTGCGCGATAGAACATGCGCCCCTCGTGTTCGAACGCGGTGAACTCGGTAGCGTCCGCGAAGATTCTCTCCAACGCGCCCGCGAGCTCCGGGGCTACTTCCTCGAGGTCAACCTCTTCGAAAGCGAGCATCGCGTGGCCACCCGTCAACAGCACCACGCAGACAACGAGCGTAATCGCGACCGCGGCCACCGAGCCGGCCGCGTTGTCTCCGCGACTGTTCGTAGCCTTGTCTGCAGCCATAGCGGTTATGCCTCCCCCATCGCCTTGCGTTTCAGAAAGCGATCGAACAGCGGTGTGCACGCGTTCATCAATAGAATGGCGTAGGTCACCCCTTCCGGATAGGCGCCGAGCTCGCGAATAAGCACCGTGCCGATACCGCATCCTATCCCGAACAGGATCTGGCCCGACTCGGAAATCGGTGAAGTGACCCAATCGGTCGCCATATACACCGCGGCGAGCATCAAGCCTCCCCCAAACAGATGAAGCGACACCTCGGCGCCGAACAGCGTAGCCGTCACCACGGTCGCCAGAATAAAGAACACCGGGATGCGCCACTCAATCCGACCGCGCGCGAGCAGGAACACGCCGCCGATCAGCAACAGCGGGACCGAGGTTTCGCCGATGCTGCCGGGAACGGTGCCCATGAACACCTCCCAGGCGCCGAACGCATCGGCTATCAGCGGCGTCGCGGTCGTGGTCCCGTCAACCGGGCTGACATACGCAGTCATCATACCGGGCCAGACCGCAAGCATGATGGCCCGCCCCACCAGCGCCGGATTGAACAGGTTGCGCCCCAGTCCACCCTGTAAAATCTTGCCGAACAGGATTGCACAGACCGCTCCCGCGGCTGCGTATCCCGGCCCTATCGTAGGCGGCAGGCTCAGAGCAAGCAGTAGACCGGTCAGAGCGGCACTGCCGTCACCGATCAACTCCCAAAAGCCCGACAGGCGACGCTCGGCCAGCGCTTCGGTGAGCACAGCCGCCGCCACCGCCGCGGCCACCACCGCGAGGGCCTCCAGTCCGAACAGATAGATCCCAAAGAGCGTGGCCGGCAGGAGCGCGATCATGACCTCGCTCATGATCTGCAGGGTGGTTTCCACCCTGATCTTCAGATGCGGAGCCCTGGTCGCGACGAGCTGAGATTGTTGCGCCATGGATCAGCTCCAGTACTTGCGGGAGTATAGTTTATTATTGTGACGACAACGACGAATCGTCAAGCCGGTATCGATACACAAGGTTGAATCTCATAATTGTATGTTGCGATGCTCCGCACTTTGCGCTACAATCAGCGTATATTGTGAAGCAGCGCACAAAATGGATAGTGCTTTGAATCGAAACACAGTTCACCGGCTGGTACGGTATCTCCGTGTGCTCGAGCAGCTGAAGGCGCTCGGGTTTCTGAAGGTGTTTTCCAACAACCTGGGTGACGCAATCGGTGTCACGGCGGCGGTGGTACGAAAGGACCTCGCCCAGATCGAAGCTGTCGGCAACAAACGCGGGGGTTACAACATCGACCCGCTGATCGAGTGCATCAGTCGGCTGCTCGGCCGTAACAAGCGCCAGCACGCCGTTCTGGTGGGATGCGGCCGCCTAGGGTCGGCTTTGTTGGACTATCCGGGTTTCGAGGCCGATAATGTCGAAGTGTCGGCAGGTTTCGATCTACGGCCCGAAGCGGTCAACTATAGCGGCTCGGTGCCGGTCTACCCGGTAGACACGCTCGAAGCGTATGTGAAAGAGCGCGATATTCCGGTCGGAATCCTGACCGTCCCAGATAACGCTGCCGCGGAGGTCTTTGACCGCCTGGTCGCAGCGGGCATCGTCGGGGTGCTAAACTTCACGAGCCTGCAACTGAAGCCCCGGTCGGGGACCGAAACCGACGAATCGGAACGCCGCTGCTTTGTCGAGAACATCAGCATCGGTCTCGAGCTTGCCAATCTGTTCTACTTGGTGCGCATGTATGCGAGTCTGTGATCTGGTAACACCGCTG
>PUPD01000101.1 GCA_003552985.1 Spirochaetaceae bacterium | reverse complement strand
TGGACCAGAGCGTGTTCGACGATATCGATTACTCCGAGCTGTACTACTACGCCCGCGCGGCCGACAAAAAGTACAACGACTGGGATGAGGTCCCGGAGGACATCAAGGAGACCTTTGATCGTCTCGGGGTTCCTGAGGCCGAGCGTAAGTTTCTTGCCGGAGTCTCAGCGCAGTTCGAGTCTGAGGTCGTCTATCACCACATCCAGGAAGAGCTGAGCAAGAAAGGCGTGGTGTTTCTCGATTTCGACACCGCCGTCAAAGAATACGGCGATTTGGTGCGGCAGTACATCGCCACGCTTGTTCCACAGACCGATAACAAGTTCGCAGCACTGAACTCGGCGGCGTGGTCGGGCGGCAGCTTCGTGTACGTTCCGCCGGGGGTAAAGGTCGAGATACCCCTTCAAGCTTACTTTCGTATAAACGCCGAGAGTATCGGGCAGTTCGAGCGCACGATCATCATTGCCGATAAAGGCTCCTCGGTGCACTACATCGAAGGCTGTACCGCGCCGGTCTACTCCAAAACCGCGTTCCACACCGGAGTGATCGAGCTGTTCGCGCTCGAGGGTGCCTATTTGCGCTACACTACCATTCAGAACTGGTCGAACAACGTGCTGAATCTTGTCACCCAGCGCGCTAAGGCTCATAAGGACGCCACCGTGGAGTGGATGGACGGCAACCTCGGTGCCAAGACGACGATGAAGTACCCGGCGGTATTCTTAGCCGAGCCGGGAGCCCGTGGACGCGTTCTCTCGATCGGGTACGCCAACAAGGGCCAACGCCAGGATGCCGGCGCCAAGATGATCCATGCCGCCCCGCATACCACCTCCTCGATCACCGCCAAATCGATCTCGCAAAACGGGGGACGGAGCTCGTACCGCGGGCTGATCAAAGTCCTGAAGGGCGCCAGGCACGTCAAGACCGACGTCGAATGCGACGCGCTGTTGCTGGACGACTTCTCGGAGTCCGATACCTACCCCACAATCGATGTAGAGGAAAAGCACGACGTCAGCGTGATGCACGAAGCCACGGTTGGTAAGGTGAGCCCGGAGACGGTTTACTATCTCATGAGCCGAGGTATCAAAGAGGAGGATGCGCTGCTGATGGTCGTCAATGGGTTTCTGCAGGAGTTTACCAAAGAGCTACCCATGGAGTACGCGGTCGAGCTGAATCGACTCATTCAACTGGAGATGGAAGGATCAATTGGGTAACCGCCGATGGTCATGGCAAGTCTAGCTGATAAGCCGATACGCCGGCTGACGATACACGAGATCATTCACGAGCTCAAGCGGGACAATCCGGCGTCCTACGTCACTCAGGAGCAGCTTGCGTCACTAGAGCGTGCGTTGGAGCTTCCGCTTCCAGGGGCGCCCGACGAGGCCTGGCGACGGGTGCCGTACAACGGCTACAGCTTCAACGATCTTACCTTGGCGAGTCCCGCAATGAGCGCCGCCGGTGACGCGCGGTTCATCACGCGGCTGACCCGCCACGACCGCGGGGCCAGCGAAGCCTGTTCCCGCTTCCTCAAGCGTTTCGGCACGCTGTTCGAACAGCGTCGCCGCCGCAACAAAAGCCGAGCGAATGACGTTACCGAGAATAAGTTCTTCTCGTTCAACGAGGCCTTGAGCGGCGACGCCTATTTCGTCCATGTCCCCCGAGGGACCACCGTCGAGGAGCCGGTGCGTATCCGAATCAATCATCCCTCGCCGGGCCGCGTCAGCCTCCCGCTGGTCTATATCCACCTGGAACCGGGTGCGGCTCTGGATCTGATCGTCGAGTATCGCGACCCGGACGAGACCGACGCCGGCGTCCGTGATAGCGGTGCTGCCGGGTCTGCCTATGCTGCTGACACGGGTACTGACGCCGGTGCTGGACCCAAGGATCCCGCTGCTGCCGGGTCTGTTGCGACAGAGGCCCCCAGCGGTGCGACCCCCGGTAGGGCGAACGCTGGTCTGACCGAGGTCCCCGCCACAGCCTGCGTCGTTATCAAGGGTTTGCTGGAACGTGATGCGCGGTTATCAATGCTGCGGCTTCAAGACGTGCCCGATCATGCGCGCCATTTCGCGTTTGAGCGCATCATGGTTGAAGAGAACGCGGTATTGCGGGCCGACAGCGTTACGCTCGGTGGTGCGGTTGCAATGGTGGAGGGGCTCTACAGCCTGATGGGGCCTGAGAGCCGGGCGGAGGTACGGGACCTCACGGGAGCTCGCGGACAACAGTTCACCGGTATGAAGCTCACTGTCGAGCACAACGCCCCTCACAGCTACAGTGACGCCGCAATCAAGACCGTACTTGATGACGAGTCCTCCGGAATGTTTACCGGCAATATCAAGATTCCGTCCGGCTCTCCCCATTCGCAGGGTTACGAGGAACACCGTACGCTGCTGCTTGGGGACGGAGCACACGTGCAGTCGATTCCTCAGCTTGAGATCATCGAGAACGATGTGCGCTGCTCCCACGGCTCGACGGTGACCTCAACCGTCGACGATGACCTTTACTATCTGCGCTCGCGGGGACTGGATACGGAGTACGCCACGCGGCTGCTTGTCTCGGCGTTCTACCAGGATGTTCTCAGGCGCATGGACCTCCCGACTCGCAACGCGGACGCTCGGCGCCTGATTATGGAGCCATTGCGCTCGAGAACCGGACTGGAGTTTGATTGGACCGAGATTTGGTAGTAGCTTTCCCATGGAGGATTAAAGTGAAACAGTCAACTTTCGACCGCCAAGACTCGGTGACGCTCGACCTAGACCATCTTCGAGCACAGTTTCCGATGCTGCAGCGACGCATGCGGGGCAAGCGGTTTGCATATTTGGACAACGGTGCGACCTCGTTGAAGCCTGAATCGGTGATCGCCGCTGAGCAGCATTACTACACCGAGCTTTCGGCGAATATTCACCGCGGCGTGTACGAGTTCAGCGAACAGGCGACGGTTGAATACGATCAGACCCGTGAGAAGGTGGCTCGCTTTATCGGCGCCGAGAGTGACGGCTCAATTGTGTTCACCAAGGGGACGACTGAGGCGATCAACGTCGTTGCCTACGGTTTCGTGCGCAAGTTCTTTGGCCCCGGCGACGAGCTCGTGACTACGGAGATCGAGCATCATGCCAATCTGGTTCCGTGGCAGGAGGCCTGCAAGGCGACCGGTGCTACGCTGCGTTTCATTCCGGTCAATCCGGACGGGTCGTTGCAGCTCGACGCGCTCGAGGATGTCATCACTGAACGCACCAAGCTCGTTGCGGTGACGGCGATGTCGAACGTTACCGGGTACATGCCGGACCTGGCACGAATTATAGCAGCGGCTCGCGCGCGGGAAGCGGTTGTGTTGGTGGATGGAGCTCAGTATGTTTCGCATCATCCGGTGAACGTCCGCAGCCTCGATTGCGACTTCCTGGTATTCTCCGGACATAAGATGTGTGGTCCAACCGGCGTCGGCGTGTTGTACGCTAAGAATGAGGTCTTAGAGCAGATGGACCCCCTGATCTACGGCGGCGATATGGTGACAAAGGTCCGACGCGACGAGGCAACCTACAAGCCCATTCCGGATAGATTCGAGGGTGGCACTCCGAATATCGCCGGCGTGATCGCGTTGGGGGCGGCGGTGGACTTTCTGTCGCAGGTCGGCATGCAGGCGATCGCCGCTCACGAGCGAGATCTGCTGGCGTATATGGTGGAACGAGCGCGTGAGGTTGACGAGCTGGTCACCTATGGACCGGATGATCTCTCGTCGCGCGGCGGCATCTTCTCGTTCAATTATGCTGATGTGCACCCTCACGACGCCGGTGCCCTGCTCGATCAGGAAGGTGTTGCGGTTCGCACCGGGTTCCACTGTGCGCAACCTCTGATGCAGGTATTCGGAGTTACCGGTACGGTTCGCGCGTCGTTCTATCTGTACAACAGCACTGAAGATATTGATGCGTTGGTCAATGGGTTGGCCCGCATAAAAGGTGTGTTCGGGTAATGAGTCTCGAAGACGATCTGTATCAGGAGATAATTCTCGAGAACTACCGCTCAAAGAAGAACCGCAGGAAGATAGAAGGCGCCAGTCTTCATGCGGAAGGGGCGAATCCGAGCTGCGGAGACGATCTCGAGCTGTTCCTGTCGATTGAAGACGACGTCGTGACCGACGCGTCCTACGAGGGGGTCGGCTGTTCAATCTGCTGCGCCTCGGCCAATCTGCTGTGCGAGTCACTGCACGACCGCTCAACGCAGGAGGCACGGGAAATCCTTAAGCAGTTCAAGGGGATGCTGCTCGATGATCTCGAGCCGGACTTTGCCGATGAAATCTCCGATCTTGAGGCGATGCAGGGCGTTAAGAATTACCCGGTTCGGATTAAGTGCGCTCTGTTACCGTGGAATACCTTGGGGGGACTACTCGATGGGGTACAGTAAGGAAGACCTGCTCGACAAGATCCGGCCTGTCATCGATCCGGAGTTGGGCTTCTCGATAGTGGATCTGGGTCTGGTGTACAATGCGGTGCACAATGAGGACGGCTCGGTTGACATTACGATGACACTGACGACACCGATGTGTCCGCTCGGTCCGCAGATGGCGAATGAAGTGATTGAAACGCTGCAAGCCGACGAGAGTATCTCCGCCGCGCGGCTACACTGGACCTTTGACCCACCCTGGAATCCTCATGAGATGGCCAGTGAAGAAGTTAAATGGGGTCTGGGTCTGTTTTCGTAACGTTTGACATCAGTTGTCGCCTGGTGCTATAGTCCCTTCATGAAACTCACGCATCGTGAAATACCGGTCGAGCTTTTGCGGAAGCTGCCGGCAGGGATTAAGGTTGTCAACCGAGGCGGCCAAGAGTTCCTCGTGATAGAGGACGTGCGGTGTCCCGAGGGGCATAGCCTATCTGTAGACTCTGTTCGTATTCACGGTGAACCTTCAATCAAGCTGCATGTTAAAGTGAAAGATGACGAAGGCTCGATCTTCGTCGACGCCTTCTGGGGCAGTCATGCGAAACTCTTCAGTTTCCTGCCCACGGATATCGACGGGCAACCGGTGGTACAGGCCTCCTGTCCAGTCTGCGGAGTCAGTCTGATGGAGAAGCGCGCCTGTGTCCTGGAGGAATGCGGCGGTGAGGACAGTATTCTGTTGCGCTTGCCGAACGGTCGGGATGAAATACATGTCTGCGCGCGTCTTGGGTGTCCGGGCCACGAGATCAAGTTGGCGGAGCTTCCGGCGCACGTCAGCCGAGAGGTGAGCGAGATCAACTTCTTCGGCGCCCGGTTCGAGGATATGTTCGGTGACGTCTAACCCTGCACAGGGCGCATCGCGGTGTTCGGGCGTATTGCACTATCCGGACGTAGTGCAATATCCGGGCGCATCGCGGCATAGCGTAGCCTTGTGAATCGCGACCGATCTCTAAAATCTGTCTCGGAACAGGAGATCGTCGCTGCTGGTGACGAGTTGCCCCCACGTATTAGATCATGGGCCGAGTATGTGGTGCGCCTTTTTGCCGAGTCCCCTTATATGCGCCGCTATCGGCCACGTGTCTACGTTGTCGTCAATCCAACTGCCGGCGGTTTTGCGCGCAGAAAGCGGTTTGGCGCTCACTTAGCCGGTCTGGAGCATGCACTGGAGCGTTTTGCGGGCTGTGATCCTGCGCCGCAACCCGAGTGGGTGCTGCTCGAGACTCGGTACCCCGGTCATGCAACCGAGCTCGGCAAGGCGGTCGTCCGCCAGGTGGAGCAGGAACGGCGTCGGGCGGTTCTCATGACCGCCGGCGGCGACGGCACGCACAGTGAGTGCATCGGACCACTGCTCGATTTGGACGGAAAAGCGTTGAAGCATCTGGCGATATTCCGGCTGCCGATGGGAAGCGGGAACGACGGTGCAGACGCGGAGTCTATGGCAGCGGCCTGCAGCGATCTGCCTCGTCTTAGCAAAGTGGGACATACCGCAGCTATTCGAGTGACGCCGAACAACGAGCCCAGCCGGTATGCGCTCAATATCACCTCGGTGGGGATCGATGCATTCGTGACGCATACAAACAACAAGTTGCGCAAGCGCTTGCCGGGCGACACGTATAAAGTCGTCGCTGATCTCGCTACACTGTTCTATGAGCCGGTCTATAAGGTGCGACACATGAGCGCGATCCTGCGCTCACGATTGGGAGGCAAGCCGACCATTCTGGCCGGCGACTTCATCCTTTTTGCGATCGGGGTCTCGGGCCATCGCTACTACGGGGGACACAAGCAGATCCTGCCGAGTGACGATAACATCTGCGCCATCCGCACCATTCCCCTGATTCGCAAACTGGCGCTGAAGAAGCTTCTGTACCACGGCGAGCACATCTATCAATCGAGTGTCGAAATGGCCACTGCCGACCATGTGGAAATCCGTTACGACGGGCGAATCCCGTTGCAGATCGACGGCGAGGGCCGATGGCTCGGCCCCGAACAGTTTCCCCTTCGTTTCGAACGCACCAAACCCATGCTTCAGGTCCTAAAAGCTCCCGCCGAAGCCTAATCCCGTCGCTCCGTATTGCCGGAAGCCACCGGAAGCGTGGGAAGCCGGGGACAGGAAACGGAGGAAACGAGGGAAACGGGGAAAGGGGAACGGGGGACGGAGCACCAGGTTGGGAAACGGGAAACGGGGGACGGAGCACCAGGTCGCGTGGAGCACTGCGCGTGCTTGCGAATCAAGGCCCGGCATTCCGCGTGTCTGCGCATCAAGACCGCCTGCCGGGCGGCGCGGATCAGGGAAAGTCGTAGAAGTATCCCTGTTTCGCGAACCCTCGGAAGCCGGCAGCGCGTACTTCGTCGGTGTGCTCTCGCCACGAGTCTGGGTAGTGCATAAGCAACATACGGCGCTTGATGGGTTTCGGTAGATGCTTCAACTCTTCCACCGACGCGTGGATTCCACCTGTTCGAAACTGCGCGTCGTGAAAAATGCGTTCGAACTTGAACTTGCGATCATAGGTCTCCAAGAACTCCGGATCATACTTCGTGTCTCCGGTAAACAGAACGCGGTCATCGATAATTACCCCGACGCAGTAGTTGCTCTGTTCCCAGGTTTGGGACTGTTCCGGAAAGTGATTGGTTCGCACTATTTTCAAGTTGATGTCGCCAATCTGAATCTCGCGCGTGTCACGCGCGAATTCTGCAAGCGGGCGGGGACGGAGGGTCTCCCAGAAGTCTTCAAACCCTAAGCCTTTTCCGTTATTGACCTCGTTGTATTCCGCACCGCCTCTGAGTGATTGATGCCACAGAATCTCCTGATACTCAGCCGTTATGATCATGCGCTGCTTGTTTCCTGCGACGTAGCGGCCCAGAAGCATCGCCTCTTCAAGTCCACCGATATGATCAGCGTGTGAGTGCGTAATCAGGAATGTGTCGATCTCGGCCAGCGAAAGCCCCAAACGACTGAGAGCCATGGGAGCTTTTGTGCCGCAATCGATCATGACGTGCCGGTTTCCCTTAATGACGAGGACATTGTTTTGATTCAACTGTTTGGCGAAAGCACTTCCTGAGCCAAGGAAGAATAGACTCAGCGTCCCCTCGTTAGTAAGCTCAAGGTCTTTGCCGTGATTCTTGCGTGATTGCATTCGTGTCCTTTGGATGTAGTGTTATAAGTTGACTTACTTAACAGTCTATCGACCGCCGGCCGGAAAATCAATCTAATTAATGTCTCTTCTGCGCTACAAGGCAAACTCCGGAAGTCCGGGCCGACAAACGCCTTGATAGCAGTACTGAGGCCGTTCGGTGCGGACTTGCACCGTGTTAATCGGTACTCGCGCCCACGGTATCGGCGCGGGCCCGTCGATTTGGTGAAACTCACCCTGCGTCAGCATCACAGCGCAGTTGTAGGCGTCCTGTTGGAGCGCCGGGCCGTACTCGTGCGGAAACGGTGGCGCGGTTTGTTGCTGCAACGCCGTGAGGGTCCGTCCCCAGAGCGCGAGGCTCCTCCCTGTCGGAGTGGGGTGGTCGAAGGTGTCAGCGGGAACGGCGAGAAAATCGTCGTTTGCAGCTTCGACCCAGCCGTTCTCAGTGTGAAAGGCCTTGAGATTCTCGTCGGCCCGATTGAGAAGCTCCGGAAGATCTCCCGTTTCTTCGTGCAAAAGAGCGGCAAGCAGCGTTAGTGCAGCATGGTCTTCGAGGAACTCTTGGTGTTGCAGTTGCCCTGCGATGGAGCTTCGTGCAAGCCCGTCGGCCGTCCAATGATTTCGTACGAGGGTTTCAAGCACGCTTCTGGCGCGGTATATACCGTCGGTGATGATCCCCGAACGTTCTGCCTGCAGCAGCCCTATCGCAGTCAGACAGTTCCAGGCAGTCACGTGCTTCCGATCGGTTTCCGGTTGTGCTCGTCGGCGGCGGAGGGCGAGAAGCTTCTGTTCCACCGCTTGTAGTGCTTCGGGTTCGGTTATCTGGGCTTCGGGGGTAACCGTGTCTCGACGACGTACAAGATGAATCTTCCCCTCGAAGTTGCCTTGCCGGGTGATGTGGTAGTGCCGGCTGAGCAACTCAAACTCAGTGGAGGTTAGGGCCCTGCATAACTCGTCATAGCTCCATAGATATGTCCCACCTTCCTCATCGGCGGTGTCGGCGTCGTGGGCCGAATAGAACAGGCAATCATCGAGAAAGGTCTCATCGAGACACCGAATGGTCGCTGCCGCCGCATCTCGGTAACGCTCATGTCCGAACCGACGGTATGCCAGACTCAGGTTCCAGATCATCAGGGCTTGGTCGTAGAGCATCTTCTCGAAATGCGGGATTGTCCATGTAACGTCGACGCAGTAACGGAAGAACCCTCCTTGGAGGTGGTCGTGTAACCCACCGTGGAGCATGCTGTCCAGCGTGCGTTCAACTGCAAAGCGGGTGGTTTCGGAAAGCGGGTCAGGCTGATGAAGCAGAAACAGCAGGCTCGAATGTGGTGGAAACTTCGGAGCCCCGCGCATGCCGCCGTTCTGGGAGTCAAACTGTGAGGTAGTTTCGCTGACGAGGTGTTCTAATCGCGATGGATCGGGAGCTGCTTTTTCCCCGTTTCCCGGCCATCGAAACGTCAGGGGGCGCAGCGTACTTCGCTTCTGCTCATAGAACGCCTTAACCTTATGCAGAATATCGAGAAATCCGGGCATGCCGGACCGTGAAGCTGGAGGTGCATACGTCAGCGCGAAGAACGGTTCTATACCTGGTGACAGAAACACGTTCAGTGGCCACCCACCCTGGCCGGTGGTCGCTACCAGGAACTGCATCATCACGTGATCGATATCGGGGCGCTGTTCGCGATCGACTTTGATCGGGAGAAACCACCGGTTCACGTAGTCGGCTATCTCAGTGTCGGAAAAGGCTTCGGATGCCATCACGTGACACCAGTGACAGGTTGCATATCCGACTGAAACGAAGAGCACTCTGTCGTGTTCCCGAGCGTACTCGATGGCCTCTTGGCTCCATTCCTGCCACCAAATGGGGTTATGTCGGTGCTGATTCAGATAGGGTGACAGGGCTCGATCAAGATTATTTTGTGTAAAAGTCATGTTTTTAAGGTACTGTGTATGGCACATAACGGGTAGCCCCGCAAATGCAATCGATTCCGATTCCACCGGCACAGCTGGACGGGCAGCCCCCCCGCAGACCCACGGGGACGAAAACCGTGAACTTCAGACTCGTGGGGATCCGCGGGGACGGAGGCCCGGGAGGCACGCGGGAGGCACGCGGCACGCGGCACGCGGGGACGGAGGCCGTGGGGGACGGAGGCCGTGAGCTGAGGCCGTGAGCTTAGCGGGGGCGCCGAACAGTGTGCCTAAAAGGGAAAGACGTACTCAAAATCAGGACGCTCGGTTGCTTCAACCGACTCAGCAATCAGATAGGGAACTTCGTATGTCTCTCCAGTATGCGGATTCTCAAATGAGCGCGGCTCAACAGTGCCTGTAACCGTTATCCATGCATCATTCTCGGGCGAAGCCCGGTCGGTCGTACGCGTCATGAACCCGAGTAACGCCGCATCAGCTGTACAGCACCACATGAGCATGCGACCTACGAGGAACTCGCCGTCGGAAAACGTCGCTTCGCGGTGCACAAACCCCGCGACAGATACCATCCGTCCCTGCAATGCGTGCATATCGTCATAGATTTGGTTGTACAAGTCGTAATAATTGCCGGTCTCGATCTCTATCGTCCCTGTTTCGGGAACGGTTGCCTCCTCGGCACTTCCGAACCACTGATCAGGACTTGCGGTCGCTTCGCGGTCCCGGTCTGCGATTCTGTCTGAACGATCGTAGTTCTCGGTCGAACCTCGTGCTTGAGGGCCTGATTGCGCTGCCGAATCATCGGCTCGGCGGAGGGCAGCCATCCCGTTCCCGAGATCGGTGGCTCCACCGAAGGCCGGTCGCCCGCTGCCCCCAAGACCGGACAATTCGCCCCGCGCAGGCATATAGTCGATTCCTATTACTGCGAACAACAACGGAATGAGAAAGACGAGAAAACCCTGTGCGGCGATGAACCTTCTGCGGCGAACGATGACAACAGTTTGGAGCACCAGCATCACGCTGAGTGCCAGCGTCGTGATAAGAACTAAGGGGAGCTCAGCATGAGCGGTGATACGTTGCATCGCTCCGCTTCCGACGGCATACAACATGCCAATCAGGTAGACAAACAATACTCCGAACCACGCAAATGCTGCCGGTGGAGCTGTTTTGGATTTGCTGTTACGGGATCCTTGGTTCGCGCCGTTCACACTGGAACTCCTGATTGCCCCATGAGGTCTGCTATTGGAAACAATAGCACAGCTATCAGCAAAACGACGATCCCCCCAAGCACGAGGGAGTACCTTGTGCCGGCAATCCGCTTCATTGCTACAAGATTGCCTCCACGTACCGTTACGGCGACCAACAGAAAGCTGAACACGGCTACCAATGGGATCTGCCCTCGAAACAAGACAGCGACAGCCGCGGCGCCACCGACGGGCGGTGTTAAGATCAGCGCGGCTACCGCAGCGACGAATATCGCGATACCAGGATTGGCGTGTAACCACTGTGAAACCAAAAGCGGCGTGGCCACATGTAGCGCTAATGCGACCAATCCTGCCAAGATAAAGACACGAAAGGCGTGGTAAAGCTCAACGCCCGATGCGACGGCGAAGCGGGCGATAATCTCACTCAACGGCGTGCCATGGTTTCCGCCGTCACCCTCCGTCCCTGTTTGCGGTGCATAGTCGGGGCTTTCGGTTAAGTCTCGTAACACCCCTCCAGCGGCCAACAGTTCGCAAAACACTGCGGTGGCCATTACCACAAATACAGCAAACCCAACCGTCAACACCGCCACGCCGATAGACTCGCGGAAGAACCAAACGAGCGAGGTAATCTGGGCCGGATGAAACGCTGTTGCACTGAGCAGCAGCACGCCTGCGAAGTTTGGGTTAGTGGTTGGAAGTGGCGGTTCACTAAACCGTTTCCTGTTATCGGGATAGTTAGTCGTCTCGGAGGACGCGGTCCCCTGATCGAGCCTACTTGCTTCGATCTCTTCTGTTTCGATCTCATCAGCCCGCAGTATCCGTCCTGTTCCAACGAACGGGCCGGCAAGCACGGCGCCAACTAATGAGCGGATGGGGCTCCCCCCGCTAAGTTTGACCAACAGGTTGGCAGAGATCAGGGTTTTCCCGGCTGCGTTCCACAGAGCGGCGAATACCAGAAACCCGAGAGTACGTACGATCAAAGAGATGTAACGTGCTGCAAACAGAAGCAGAGGGCGGAACGTGGCGGTTTCCGGCATGAGCCGCAGTAACACAAACAGTAAGACGACTAGCCCATATACCCCAATGGTAGCAATTATCTCCATTCGGTTGCGGGACGAGTTGGATTGTGCTTCATTGCCCACGACGCGATCAGAATAGAGATCGCTGGAGACGCTGTCAACTCATGGCGAAGTACTAAGATGTGGTAAGCTAAATGACCCTTGACAACTACGAGCAATACGGGCAGGTTTACCATCATGGATCCGGAAATAAAGGAAACCAAGCAGCCGACCGCCATTACCGTTGCGGTGTTCGGGCCGCTTACGGACATCTTCACAGAGAACCGCTTCAGGGCTGTAGTTGCATTACCGGCCGCTGCGGCCGATCTGCGCACCGAGCTAATTCGGCAATTCCCCGAGTTAACCGATCATCGCTTTCAAATGGCGGTGGACGACATCATCGTGGGACCGGAGACGGCCGTGCATGTGGCCGAAGAGATAGCGCTCCTTCCGGCGTTTGCCGGCGGGTGATGCAGGCACAGGCGAGGACAGAATAGGAAGACAAGAGCGGGGGGACGGAGCAACATGCAAGTCGACGTCACTTTCGAAAACAGCAGTTTTTTCTTAGATGGTGCAGTCCCGATTTCGGCCTTATCCGAGGTTCTTGATGCATGGACAAAGATTCCGACTGTAGGCGCGCATTCAGCGTTTCTGGGTCAGGTCCGAGCCGATGAATATGCCGACGGTGTAGTGTCGGCAATAGAGTTCACAGCCCACGAGAGTATGGCGGAACGGGCGATGCGAGATCTTGTGAAACGTGTAACCTACGCCTATACGGTCAAACCGGTACGGGTCTTTCTGCAGCATGCGCGTGGGGTGCTCTCTGTCGGAGAGATCCCGGTTATCGTAGCGGTTGCTGCCGGCCATCGTGCTGAGGCTTGTGGAATCTGTCGAGACGTGCTGGAAGCGCTGAAGAATGAGGTTCCGATTTACGGCAAGGAACTCTTCGAAGGTGGCGGAGGCCACCGCTGGAAAGTGAATACTTGAAGATGTGCTCTGCCGTCGGGGCGCTATGGTTGTACTATGGTTGTGCTTCTCGGCGTTCCAACAGAGAGTCGTAGAGCTCTATCGTCTTTTTCGCGATCGCTCGCCAGCTGAAGTGCTGCTCCGCTCGCTCTCTTCCAGCTTTCCCGAGGCGTGCGGCCAGCTTCGGATCGCGAGCGACCCGATTGATGGCTGCAGCAAGCTCGCGGGACAATGCACCTGCGTCTTGCGGAATAAATGTGCCTGGTTCGAGCTTCAGCTCCACTAGTATACCGGTTTCCTCAGGAACGACGACTTCCGGAATACCGCCGACGGCCGTCGCCACAACCGCCGTTTCGCACGCCATGGCTTCCAGGTTGATGATTCCGAAAGGCTCGTACACCGAAGGGCAACAGAAGACCCGAGCGTGTGAGTAGAACTGAATCGTTTCCTCGCGAGGTAACATCGTGTCTACCCATATAATGCCACCACGGGTTCGGCGCGCTGCAGATATCCTGGTGTTCATCTCCTCGGCTATGTTTTTTGTGTCCGGAGCGCCGGCCAGTAAAACTACTTGTATCTCCGGATCGATATACGGAATCGCATCAACGAGGTGGATGATACCCTTTTGGCGGGTAATACGACCAACGAATAAGAGATAAGGGCGGGAGAGGTCGACACCGTATCGTTCGAGCGCGCCTCGCTCCTGGGTCGGCCTATACTCGTCTAAATCGATGCCGTTGTGAATGACATGAGTTTTTGCTTCAGCCGCTCCAAAATGGTTGAACACATCGCTCCGGGTTTCCTTGGACACCGCGACGACTGCATCGGCATGCTCAATCGCTGTACGCTCCATCCAACTGCTGAGGTGGTAAGCACTGCCGAGCTGTTCCGCCTTCCAGGGACGGAGGGGTTCAAGTGAATGCGTGGTCAACACAAACGGGATATCCCATAGCTTGGAGGCTAACAGGCCGGCCATCTGGGTGTACCAAGTGTGACAGTGAACAACGTCTGCGTCCAGGTTGTCCTTTGCCATTGCCAAACTCTGTGAGAATGCTGCCATGGCGCTAACGAAGCGTGGGTCGGTATTCTTTTTCATCTCTTCCCACGGTTCGTACCCCGTGACCTTTAGGTTCGGGGTGTTCACGCGTTGACTCCCGAAACAGCGCACTTCCACCGGCACGCGCTCCGCTATAGCTTTGCTCAGGTACTCCACATGGACTCCGGCGCCACCGTAAATGTTGGGCGGATACTCGTTACTGAAGAGTGCGACTTTCTGAGTCTTTGCCACCTTGTTCTCCTCGAAAAAGCAAATATAATGCGCAATGGTAGATTATGTTACGTTCTCGGGCAAGCTGCTTTGGCTGGGTTGTCTTGAGAGTTCGAATGGCTAGGAGGGCTGCCGACAACATGCCGTTAGATCTGTCAGAAACTCTGGTGGTCGGTATCTCTGCCACGGCATTGTTCGACCTCAGTGAGGAGGATCGACAGTTCCAACTCCGTTATCAGGATGATCCCGAGCAAGCGCTGGAAGAATACAGGCGGATCATGCGGGAGCGCGAGAATGTACCCCTGAAACCCGGCGCGGGGTATCCCCTGGTAAAGGCATTGCTGAATGTCAACCGTTTTACCCGGGAGGGACAGTCCCCATTGGTGGAGGTTGTGGTCATGTCCCGGAATAGTCCGGAAACAGGCCTGCGAGTTCTCAAGACTATTCGCAGCCTGCAGCTTTCGATTACCCGATTTGCGTTTACCGCCGGTGAGTCGGTGACCGATTATCTGGACGCGTTTGATGTCGATCTGTTCTTGACGACGCGATCAGCTGACGCTCAGGAGGTAATCAACTCGCGTTCTTGTGCTGCGGCGGTCCTGAACGCTCCGCCCGAGGGTCTCGACAGTATTCCGACGGACCAGGTCCGGATAGCGTTCGATGGCGACGCTGTGCTGTTCTCGGAAGAGAGTGAGTTGGTCTACAAGACGAAAGGACTGGAAGAGTTCCAAAGGGGGGAGGACGCGCGACAGGATACGCCGTTGGAAGAGGGCCCCTACGCCACCTTCCTAAAGAAGCTCGGTAAACTGCAGGATCGCTTGCCTATCCGGGTGGAATTGTCGCCGATCCGCATCGCTTTGGTCACAGCCCGCAACAGTCCGGCTGAAATGCGGGTAGTGAAGACCCTCCAGCACTGGGGGGTGTACGTAGACGAGGCCTTCTTTCTCGGCGGAGTTGAGAAGACGAAAGTGCTGAAGGCGTTCAAGCCGCACATCTACTTCGATGATCAAGACGTGCACCTCGAGCCGGCCTCCAAGATCGTCCCGGCTGGTAAGGTTCCGTATCCTGCTGAGAAGGAATGCTCCGGTTCCGACGAGTAATCGATGCCGGTCAGCTATTATCCGATGACCGCGTTGGGAAACTCGAGGCGTAAGAGACCGACGAGGACTGACGGAACGCTGGCAATTGTACGAAACGGGCCATCTCGGGCCAGCACCACGCCGTTGAACCGGTATTGCCAAGGCGAGTTCACGATGCCTGCCCTCACGGGGTTCTTGGCAATGTATAGGAATGTGTTAACATAGTGGGTTATGGACGAGAGAACAGTACTGCGGAAACGGTCGTACCACACGTGGCCTCGAAGAGAGTGTGAGCGGTTGAAGCGTTGTGCGAACACTCCGAGGATCCATTGCATAATTCTCGAGAGTGAGTCCTCGTTCCCCGGTGTGATCATGAGGTGAACGTGGTTACTCATGATACAGATGTTCGTTACCGCAAACCGGTATTTCTTCTTCGCTTCGGCGATTGTGCGGAGCAGGAGCGTTTTCGAGTGCTCATCTTCCAGGATGAACTCCTGCCGGTTTGTGCGGGCAACAACATGATAGGTGGCGCCGGTTACCAAGAATCGTGTACGTCTCATATTAGCATAGACGGTCTCCGCAAGCGGATTGCTTCGCTTGAGCACACACTGATCCTGCAGATGTTTTAAGATGTTTTAGCTACACCCCAGCCCTACTATCCCATGTACACCCTCCGTCCCCAGGTGCGACAGGTCCGCCAGCTGCCCGAACACCGGGGCTGCAAAATGTATAACGCGTTACTAATACGGCTCAATCGGTGTTTGCGGCTGAGATAAGTTGCGGGGTGCGGCAACCCCTGTTATCATAATAGGCTCAGAATAACCAACGTTTCGGATTTAGGGGGCAACAATGGTACGCAAACTTCTGTTGGGCACGACGATCTTCTTTTCGATCGCGCTTGGGGTAGTGACGGCGCAGACGGTCATTGATGTTGCGGATTTCTCTGATCTCGGGGGCTGGACGCCGGCCGCCGGAGAGTGGGAGGTCGATGGCAATAGGCTGTACCAACGAAGTACAACGGCGTTGATGGCGCGAATTGATCGTGAGTTGCCACACGAGGGCGAGTACGAGCTTCGGTTTAATGTTCGGTATGAGGACGGGGGATATCGTACTGAAGAGGATCTTCGTAATGAGATCTTTCACGCGGGTTTCGGAGTGCATGTCGGTTTGAGCGACTCACTCCCTGGTGTCGAAAGCTGGGGTGCCGGTCAAGGCTACTTGTTGTGGCTTAATCTGGATACTCGAGAGCGCACAATGGAAAACTATCCCCAGCATTTTGGTTTTCGTGCGCAGGTTTACGAAAGCGAAGGCCCCATTTCGATGGATTTGATGAGCGCCCCCTGGGTTGAGCGGGAGTTCGGTAACTCCACTCTCAGCATCGATATCGTGCAGGCGCTTGCCGCAGCCGGGATTCGATTCGATGTGGCTGATGTTGAGCCCCATTTGAACACCCAGATTCCGATGCGAATCCGCGTCAACACCAACACGGGTACTGTCAGTATTGCTGATCCAACGGCGCCGCTATGGTACCGAGTTCCGCTCGACCCTGACGTACTGTCACAGGGGGAGCATATCGCCTTCCGCACGAACAGTTTGGCGGTGAGCTTCGGCAATTTCCGAGTTGTCGAGCAGTAGGATCAAGCGGTAGGACATTGAGCCGAGGGTAAGCACGAGCTGCTTTCGATCAGATAGTCCCCGCACCGCCGGCCGGCTGGTTTCGACGCCTGTGCGCTTGTGAGGTGAGTAGCTTATCGGGCGGACTTCATAGCGCGGCGTTCTGCCGAACAGCGGTGCGGGGCACTTCTTGGTTTTGCCATTTCCGGCAGAATCGGAAGGTGTGCATCTCAATACAGTCGTTTGAGGCCCTGCGGCAAAGCGTCATTTGGGGTCAAGGGCGTGGGGACGGAACCTCCCGGCCGGGAATTGGGTTTGAACAATGAACCCTCCTACCGGAGATAGTGTATTCGAGACGGCACACGCCAGAGTAGCACGATCGCCTTCGTGGCAATGGGCAAGGGGCTTCGTCCACTCGCGATCTTTCTATACTCGGACTCACATACGCCGATTCACCAAGATATAGTTACAACGTCGTGACCTGGCCGCATCGATACGATTAGGTAAGTTCCGGCTTCGGTCTTGTCAGCTCTGATAGATCTGACAGAGTGATCCCGTCTCGCGCTCTCCAGCATCTTGCCCTCCGTCCCTTCGACACCAGGCTCGCCAACACCGGCAAAACGTGAGGCCGCTGCGTGAGCTTCGGAATGTGGGGTGCTCCCAGTTGGGCTATTCCGAATCCGATCCGGTTGCGGGGTGGTTGGACCGGTCGACGCGGATTCGCTCCAGTCTGAGCCTCCCCAAACTGTGATCGGCCTTGTCACCGGGACCCTGACACGTACAGTCAGCGGCACGTTAAGATGCTCTGCACCGGCGAAGCCAGTGAGTGACAGCTCTGCTTGACCATCGTCCGTCTCCCGAATAGTGACCTCGGCAGAGTCGCGGTGAAGTGCGTAAGCTACTACGTCACGGAAGGGGGCAATCCAAAGATTCCGGGCATGTAGCTCCTGAATGAGATCGTCCAGCTGGTTCTCTGCGATAGGTGCCCAGCCCAATTCCTCTTCCGATATCAGCGGGCTCTTCACTCCGTGGAGCGAGAAGACCAGCCACCCGCGATCGTCAATGATCTCTTCAGCGATTGATCGCCATTCCTCGGGCGGGTCCTGGGGACGGAGGCCAATAGAATTGATGTTAAACCGATCAGACGGGCTCGAACTTAGTGGATTTTCCTCACTAAGCCGTTCGAACAGAGCAGGAATCCCCGCGCCTCCGCGAGCGGCAAGATACTGACGGCGGGCGAGCATGCGCGCGTGTGGAGTGCTTCTCCAGTAGGGCCAAGCGAGGGTGTCAACGCGCACACCTGGGAGTCGATCCTCTATCCGACGACGCGAAGCATGGAGCTCATAGCGGAGACTGCGGCGCGAACGACTCAAGTCGACATGGGTGGCGCCGTGGCTGCCGATTTCGTGACCTGCTACCGACAGCTTCCGAGCTTCCTGCCACGACATCAGTTTACGAGGGCGACCGTTATCGATCCACACACCGTCATCCATCTTGTGGCTTATGAGGTAAAACGTGCCGCGAACATTGTGCCGCTCCAACACCGGTGCGGCTACAGCGTATTGGTCGCGGGTACCGTCGTCGAAAGTCAAGCTCGCCGCGGCTGGCGCGAAGTCCGGCCACAACGCTACTTCGATATCCAATGACTCTATCAATCCTCGTGTATCGTCTCGTAGATCAGGCAATGGATCTTTTTCGAGCGATTCATCCGGAGTGGTGATTGTACTTGGTTCAAGCGTCCGTACGATTGCAGCAGGCTCCGGTTCTGGATCCGGATCCGTCGGTGGCTCAGTTATGCTAAGCGTTGCACAAGCGGTTATCACCGTTGCGACGATTGCCGAAGTGCCAACGAATCTTATCCATCCCGGGCAACGATAGCCGAGAAATGTGCGATAGAAGACACCCATTACTGACTACCCTAGGGAATGGATGCGCCGGTGTCAATCGCAGTGTTCACCCACGTCGGGGATAAGCTTGTGTTATCGCGCTACAGCACCCAGCTTTCGTGGTGAAGCTCGCCCTGAAGCGTAATGATCATTTGCTTGATCGGGATTTTCCGCTCGGCCTGCGCCACCGCCGCCTGTGCGATCTGGAGAAGTCCGCCGCAGCAGGGCACTTCCATCATAACTACGGTTAACGTATTGATGTTGGCTCTGTCGATCATGGCCGTTAGCTTCTCAACGTAGGAATTCAGTCCTTGGTCAAGCTTTGGGCAGGCGATCGCCAGAGTTTTGCCTCGCAGTAGCCGTTGATGGAACGATCCCATCGCGAACGCGGTGCAATCAGCCGCAAAAAGCACATCAGTGTTTTCAAAGTACGGCGCTTCCGGATTGAGCAGATGCAGCTGCACCGGCCACTGCCGAAGTTGGCTGTCGGGTTCCGGCCCGTGGATATCGGCCGCTTGATTCGGCGCAGCAGGAGCAGAGTAGCTTTGATTGCCGGGCCTTCGCGCAAATGAAACTGCCGCGGCGCCGGGACAGCCACCCCCGCTATGATGATGACCATCGCGGGTAGCCGCGTTCTTGGTACTATTGTCACGGTCTTGTCTCGTCTCCATTTCGGGAATCTCCAGATTGTGCTCGTTTATGTATTCTATGGCCTGTTTCAGGTATTCGTGCTGCTGATGGCGGCGAAGATGATCGAGATGCGCCTTGACCACGTTCGTGCCTCCCGCACAGATCTTCTCCATTACCTTGCGCTCATCGTAGGGCTCAGCTTCGCGCTTTTCGATCTTCATTGCGCCGGTAGGACAATGGCCGACGCATACCCCGATACCCTCGCACATGAGATCGGAGATCAGGCGTACTTTACCGTCGATTACTTGTAGCGCGCCTTGATGGCAGTTCGGTACGCAGTTTCCACAGCCGACGCACAGGTCTTCGTCGATTTCGATAATATCGCGTAACATGGCCCCCATAATAGGCCATAAAGTATACTAGGTCGGTAACCAATGTTACCGATCATGAAAGAATCGCCCGGGAGAGAGTGGGAGAGAAAGCAGAGTCGGAGATACCAGGGTGATAGACACGGGCGGGACATTCGCACTACGGTAAGGCGACAAGCGATTATCAGCCCGGTGTGTCTCAGGATTACACGGTGTGGAAACCGGGGGAAGAGGCATGGGTCGTGGAGATGCGGTGACTGAGAAACCCCGGACTGTGAGATACAATCACGGTGGCGAGCCTGTTGACATATGAGAACCATTACCTATCTGAACCGGATGTACCGCAAGGATCCTCGTACCGGTGCTTTCATTATAGACGTCAAACTCGAGAAGTACGCGTATGCGTTCAACGAATGGGACAGCGCCTATTTCAAACGTCGGGATCTCGACCCGGACCTCGTCCATTTTCTTAACCTGTGTTCCGAGGAGATCCCGTTTCGGTACAAGATAGCAATCGAGTTCACCGTCACCGAAGATCAAAATCGCAAGATGGAGCGGCTGTTACGAGACAGCGTCAAAAACTACTTCGCTAACAAGATGGAGGCAGAAAAGCGTCTTGTGCGCAGAATAAACCGCAGAATCTTGCGATATGTGGTTTTCGGGGCGTTGGCTTTGCTGATCGCGGCTGCGATTGAGCCGATAGTCCCTCCGAATCCGTTAGGGAGGCTCTTGAACGAAGGATTCTTTATCGGCGGGTGGGTATTTTTTTGGGAAGCGATGTCGGCAGGTACCTTTCAGCGACCTGAACGGCGGAAGCTCATGCGCGCACTCAAACGGTTTTACGACTCAAGTATTCGCTTTACCTATATTGATGCCGATTCGCCTGAGTTTGACGATGACGAAGAACAGGAGTCGAGCGAAGACCAGTACGACAACATCGATGTCAAATGGCAGGCGCGAGAAAAGAAAGAGCGGATCGGCGATGACCTTGAGATCGGATGCGCGGATGTCTCATCGGTGACGACAGACCGAGACAATGAATCTATGCCGGGACCGCCAGATAGACGTTCGTGTCCCGATAATACCAGCCTATCTACTGAGTAAGACTCGGAGACTGGGGACGGAGCAAGGCGAAAGGGGAGTGCTATGAGGAGCAACCGTCGCTCAGCAGGGCGATCCAAAGGTGACCCCAAGCTGGACCGCGATGACGGTCGGGACGGTCCAGGCGCTAGGCAAGGCGCTGTTGGTGTCGCGGAGTACGAACACGAGGTAGATACGGCGAAGCGCTCCGACGTGGATTCCAGTGAGGCGTGGGTACACACTCCCGCATCGGTGCCGCCGCGAGCACTGGTTTCGATTGGCTGGCGGCCGAGCAGCCGGGCGCTGTTGCTTGGGCTCGTGCTCTTGCTTGGAGTGAGCGTAGCGATCCGAGGTCCGGTTGACGCCGAGACACTCCTTCGGTTGGGATCATCGGTGGCAGCGCGGCCCTCATTTACGGCTGCCGCGATTCTCGCGATGGCCCTGATGCTGACTGTTGGTCTTCCAGGCAGCGTCTGCCTGTGGCTTGTCGCCCCATTTCACCCGCCCTGGTTGGCTACGGTATTGCTCACAGTGGGCGGTGTGGCGGGGGCTGCCGGAGCGTATTCGTTTAGCTCTTGGGTTGGCAGAAGGTGGACCCCCGGAGCAGTAGGGCAACGGGTTGTGGATCTGCTGGGGCGCCAGGGAGATCTGCTGACTCAGATCGCACTCCGAGTTCTGCCGGGTTTCCCGCATCAAATCGTGAACTTCGGCGCCGGACTACTGAGTCTTCCGAAGCTTCGATTTCTGATAGGCGCTGCCGTCGGACTGGCTGTCAAATGGGCGGTTTATGCATCCGCAGTGTACGGTGTGACCGAGGCAGTGACTGCGGGTGAAGTGCTCCACCCGGGAGTGATCATTCCTTTACTGGTGTTGACGGCGCTCTTGCTGACCGGTGCGGTCGTACGCCGGCGGGCGGCCGAGCGATAAGGTCTCGGCTCATTTGGGCCCTGGGCTACTTCGGCTGCCTCATGCTCGGAAGCATGATGAGGGGTGGATACGGCTACTTGAACTGTCGCGGCCTGATCGCCTGTTCTAATTGATCTCGATCACGATGCCTGCGGAAACAACGGGATAAAACGTTTTGACTCGCACCGCAAGTCGTTCGGTGATTTGTGTATCAATGCCAAGTACCGGGAGTGGGACGAGTGCCGGTATTCCGACCTCAACTCCATCCGGATCAGGTTCGGCGTGGTGATATCCCCAGACAAGGGCGAGTGCGCCGAACGGACGTACGGTCGCGCCTGCGAGCGGGCGGTATCCGGCGGCTACATACAGGGAGGCTGTACGCACACTGTTACGGTAGGCGCCAACGGCGCCGATTCCTCGGTCTCCAGTCTCCAGGGCAATCCCCGGAGTGAAGTTTGTGAAGTCATAGTCTGAGTCGTCGAAATGGTAGCTTCCACCTTGAAGGTAAAGCCGAATCTCGAGCCCGTCGCTTTCGTGCTCAGCGGCATGCGCCCAGCGCGACATGGTTACTGTCAGTAGCGTGGTCGCAACGATTGCAATGAGTAATCGCGTTCTGCATCGATCCAAAGTCCTTACCACCGTCGGTGTCCCATCGAACTGAAAGACTATCCGATCGAGAACGGACGCGCCAAGCCCCGGACCTCTCATTTCGACAACTCTCCGGGCGTAACAATAGTGAGTTCGCCCTCCGATTCGACTTTGAACTGCGGATAGCGAGCGCGCACATGGCGGTGCACACCTGAGTTATCCTCGATAACGTACAGGAATCGCTCGGCGAGGTACGGCGCGAGCAAGGACATCGTGTTTAGTATCGAGCGGTTTGAATGCAGTCCGTCATCGATACATATGTCGAATCGTTCATTGAGCAGCAGTTGTGAAACTCGCTCCCGGTTTCGAGGACCGGTATCCAGCTGGTCGAAGACGTACAGTTCTGGCACGTTGTGCGCAAAGGCCCCGCGTTCTCTGAGATTGCGCTGATTCGCATAATAGGGTTCAGTATCGATGTCCAGGCCGATAATCCGGCTTGCCGGAAACAACTCGCACCATAACGCGAGTCCGGTTCCGTAGAGTGTACCAACCTCAACGATCGTTAACCGCTCCGGTGACTCCCGCTCGGGCCCCGCGCGAACTACGAACGGTTCAAGGTACCTCGCATACGCACCGGCGTAGCGGTGATGGAGCATTCGGTCGCCGCCGGCCATGGTCGTGTTGGCGAGCTGGCTTTCTGTCCGTGAATCGAACGGACTCGCGATGCGAACCGGCACTCGGTCGACATAGCCGCCAAACGCGATCTCGTGGGCAATCAACCAACCGGACGAGCCCGGACGAAACAGGGGCCGGGCTAGTTGATAGTAACTTGTGAATCTTTGCAAAAACTGGAAACAAGACTGACAGAACATCGATTCGCCTTATATATCCTTGAGTCAAAGCCTAAGGGCTAAATAAGCCTTTGACCAAGAGGAGGACAATATGAAGAAGCTTATTACGCTCGGTCTTATGGTGTCTGCTTTGGTATTGGGTTTCGCTGCCTGCGAGCCGGTGGATGAAGAAATGCTCGAAGAAGACCCGATGATGGAAGAGGAGATGAACGACTTCTAAACAGACCTCCTCTGGCTGGTGTGTGCTTTCACGCGGTGCACACCGATTTCTTAGTTTTTTACCCGGCGTTCCCCACCGCCGGGTTTTCTATGTCCTCATGTCATGTCGGTCGTCTTGCTACGACTCGTCTTGCTACTACTGCTAGGCGTCAAAAAACGTAACCTCGCCTGTTTCGATCGCATACTCCGCCCCCACTATCGTAAGCCGTTCACCGCGAATGAGACCGCCCAACACATCGGACTTCTCGGACAGGGTGGCGACCGTTCTACGAACATTCGCCTGGACAGCGCGGTGAATCAACTCCTCGCGCCCGAGGTTTGCTGCCTGAGCTACGAGCGGTTCGACCGAGGGACGAATAAGGTCAGCCAGCAGCCGAATGTTCTCGGACTCTTCGCTGCTTGGGCCTGTGAGTGCATCGACGGTTGCCTCGACAGCTCCGCATCGGGTGTGCCCCATCACCAACACCAGGGAGGTTCCGAAATGAGTTGCAGCGTACTCAATGCTTCCGATCTGTGATTCTGCAGCGATATTGCCCGCAACGCGAATCACGAAAAGGTCACCCAGTCCCTGATCGAACACAATCTCGGCAGGCACCCGTGAGTCCGAGCAGCCCAAAATGATTGCAAATGGCGTCTGGTAGTCAATGAGGGCGGCAATGTGACTGTGCGCGATCAGCTCGCCCGACCCATAGCCGTGTGCGACGAAGCGACGATTCCCGTCCTGGAGGCGTTCTAACGCTTCGGATGCATTGACCATATCCGTCCTGTCTCCATCGTTCCTGTCTTCTAAGCCTCAGGATTATAGCCGACCTGCGACAGACTAGTACAGGCTACGATGTTCCCCTTTGGGGCCGAGGAGGATGCTCTGCCGGCAAAGCAGCAGAGCACAGTTGAAGCTTCAGATTCAGGGACGGAGCTCGAGATCTAAAACAGCTACAGGAGGGGGCGTCGCCACTTGAAAGAGCTGATACAGCAGTTAGAATGAGGCCATGCGCGCGGTGGTGTATTCCGGCTTTGGCGGCCTAATCGAGGTGCAGACGGTTCCCGACCCTGCTCCGTCCCCGAGTGGGGTTGTGGTAAAGGTTGAAGCGACGGGTCTATGTCGCAGCGACTGGCACGGCTGGATGGGACATGATCCGGACATCCGGCTTCCCCATGTTCCAGGGCACGAACTAGCCGGCACAGTGGTGGAGTGCGGCGCAGGAGTGCAGAACTGGAAACCTGGTGATAGGGTGACGCTGCCGTTTGTCTGCGGCTGTGGCCATTGTCCGCAATGCGCCGCCGGTAATCAGCAGATATGCGACAATCAGTTTCAGCCAGGCTTCACTGGGTGGGGGTCTTTTGCGGAGTACACCGCAATCGAGTACGCGGACGCTAATCTTGTCAGACTGCCGGGGGTGATGCCGTTTACGACCGCAGCGGCCCTCGGTTGTCGATTCGTAACTGCATTTCGGGCGCTCATAGATCAAGGACGGTTACGTTCAGGCGAATGGGTTGCGGTATTCGGGTGCGGAGGGGTGGGTTTGTCGGCAGTCATGATCGCGGCAGCAGCCGGGGCGCGGGTTATCGCCGTTGATGTTAAAGACGAGGCGCTAAGTTGGGCTCGCAGAGTCGGTGCAACGGCAACGGTCAACGCGGTTTCGGTTGACCTTGCGGACAGTACGTCACACGACACGCGAGGCACACGGGATGGTTCTCCAGCAGCGAGAGCGGCTGAGGCTGTGCAAGAGCTCTCAGGAGGAGGAGTCCACTTGTCGATGGACGCTCTCGGAAGGGCTGACACATGCCACGGTTCAATACTGTCGCTACGGAAACAGGGGCGGCATCTGCAGGTCGGCTTACTACTCGCCGACGAGAGTCGACCCGCAATACCGATGGACCGGGTGGTTGCCTGGGAGCTGGAGCTTCTTGGGTGCCATGGGATGCAAGCTCATCGCTATCCGGAGTTGCTTTCACTGGTAGAAACCGGAGCAGTGGATCCCGGGAAGTTGCTTGGAGTCTCCATAACGCTCGATGAAGCGCCGGCAGCCCTCGCCGGCATGGAACGGTTCGAGTATGACGGCATCACGGTGATTCTCCCACACGAAGAGGTAGCGCAGGATAGGAGAATGCATGAGTGAGCAACTCGCCGACCAGTCGGGGTATTACCGATTTCCATCGATCTCAGGGCAAACGCTCGTGTTCACGGCCGATGACGACTTGTGGACCGTGCCTGTTGAGGGGGGAGTGGCTCGGCGGTTAACTACCGGTCTTGGTGTCTGCGCGTATCCGAGGTTCTCCCCGGACGGTGATTGGATCGCATTCAGTGGACAGGATGAGGGTCTCATGGAGGTGTACGTTATTCCTTCAGTGGGAGGCGTGCCCCGCCGCTTGACCTATTTGGGGACGAATGCGTTGGTTACCGGCTGGACGCCCGACGGGCGCGTCGCTTTTGCGTCCAACTTCGGGCAGGCGTTCGAGCGCATGGTTACACTGTTCGTCGTTTCACCGGAGAACTGCCTGGTTCAGCACTTACCGTATGGGCCTGCGCTGACCGTCTCGTTCGGGCCGGACGGGAGAATGGTGCTCGGCCGCTACGGAATGGTGACGCGTGAGCCGGCCTATTGGAAACGATACCGAGGAGGTACTGCAGGCGATATCTGGGTCGATGCTTCGGGTGAAGGAACCTTCCGGCGCCTGATCAGCCTCCCCGGCAATCTTACGCACCCGCTCTGGCTGGGAGAGCGAATCTATTTCGCTTCCGACCATGAAGGTACCGGCAATCTCTATTCGTGCAGCCCCGATGGCGGCGATCTGCGACGCCATACGAACCACCGAGACTACTACGTACGACACCCAAGCACCGATGGAGAGAGCATCGTTTATCATGCCGGCGCCGACATCTACCATTGTCGACCGGTTGACGCGGGGACGGAGGTTGAACCAGAGGTTGACGCGGAGCGCGAACCAGAGCGTGAATTAGCGGAACGCGAACCAGCAGAGCGCGAAGCTGAAGCCCCGGAAGCCCCGGAAGCCCCGGAAGCCCCGGAAGCCGATCGGCGCGTCGCGCGTGTCCCAATCACGTACGCCAGTCCGCGAACACAGCGCAATCGCCGGTTCTTCGATGCCTCACAGTATCTTGATGACTACGCGCTGCACCCTGACGGCCATCTGCTCGCGGCGGTTAGCCGGGGTAAGGCGTTCGTGTTCGGGAACTGGGAGGGCCCGGTAGTGCAGCTCGGGCTGGCTGATGGAGTTCGATACCGATTCCCGCGCTGGCTTGCGGACCGCAGTAGCGTCGTGCTTGTTTCGGATGCCGACGGGGAGGAAGCGCTTGAGTTGCACAGTCTGGATGAAGTGGGATCGGTCCGACATCTGAGCGAGACCGAGTTGGGTGTCTCTATCGGTAGTCCCCGGCTGGTCAAGCCCGCCCCGGTGGGAACCACTATTGCCTTAAGCAATCACCGGAGTGAGCTCATTGTTATCAACCCTGACGACTTCAGCGCCAGGGTCCTCGACCGGAGCAGATATCATGAGGTGATGGGGTTCGACTGGTCTCCCGACGGGCGCTGGATCTCGTACGCATGCTCACACGGCCCACGGACTATTATACTCAAGATGTGCGAGCTTGAGAGCGGAGAAACACATGAAGTGACTCGGCCGGGGCTTGCTGATACGAATCCTGCGTTCAGTTCAGATGGCAAATATCTTTACTTCATCGGTTATCGTGTCTTCAATCCTGTCATGGACGAGCTGCAGTTCGACCTCAGCTTTCCCCGCGGTTCCAGGCCGTACGCAATAGCCCTCTCTCGTGATGCTCCGTCCCCGTTTCTGCAGGTGCCCGAGCCCCCGGAGCCCTCGGGGACGGAGGGCCGTCGGGAGGGCCGTCGGGATGAGAGCCTTAAGGACGCGTCGGTGGAGCCGCTAGGGGACGCGTGGCAGCGGGATCCGGCGGCGGTTCGGATTGACTTTGACGGCATTGCTGAACGAATCGAGCCGTTTCCCGTGCGTGAGCAGCGCTATCGTGCCGTCTATCCGCTGAAAGGTGACGACGGGATCATGTTCAGCTACTTGCCGATTGAGGGTCTGCTCGACGAGCCGCTGTTTTCGGATCCGGCTGCGGAGGGCAAGACGGTCCTCCAGTCCTTTGTCTTCAGCACGCATGAGACCGAAACCCTCATTACGGGATTCAACGATCTGGCACTTTCTGCCGACCGGTCAACGATGGCGTATCGGGCGGGAAGGCGCCTTCGCGTGCTAAAAGCCGGTGAAAAGCCTGATGAGAACAGAACGTTGGACGAACCGGGGCGCAAGAGCGGGTGGGTCGACTTTCGGCGCATTAAAGCTTCGGTGTACAGCCCTGCTGAGTGGCGACAGATGTATCGTCATGCGTGGCGACTGCAGCGCGACCACTTCTGGCACGAGGAGCTCGCACATGTGGACTGGAACGAGGTCTATCAGCGCTACCTCCCGCTGCTCGACCGCATCGGGACCCGCGGTGAGTTCTCCGATCTCATGTGGGAGATGCAAGGTGAGCTGGGTACTTCTCACGCCTATGAGATGGGCGGCGACTATCGCAAGCCGCCCGACTATCGAATCGGCTGCCTGGGGGCTGAGTTTCGCTGGAACGGTGAGTGCGCGCTCTGGCAGATCGACCGCATTATTCGCGGAGACTGTTCGGAGGCCCGTACGCGTTCGCCCTTGTTGACTCCGGGTGTCAACGCGAATGAAGGTGAGTTTGTGATGGCGATCGACGGGCGGGCATTATCGCAGGATTTGTCTCCAGCGCAGGCGCTTGTTAACAAAGCCGATGTCGAGATCGCGTTAATCCTGGTCGATGAAAAAGGCAAGGATCGGCGCACGGTGCGGGTGCGAACCTTGAGCGAAGAGCTTCCGCTACGCTATTACGAATGGGTGGAGACCAATCGACGACTTGTGCACGAACGCACCGACGGAAGAGCCGGTTACATCCATATACCCGATATGGGACCCCGAGGCTATGCAGAGTTCCACCGCTCGTATCTGCGAGAGATCGAGCGCGATGGGCTAGTGGTCGATGTCCGTTTCAACCGGGGTGGTTTTGTCTCGGCCTTATTACTCGAGAAACTGGCGCGTAAGCGACAAGCCTTCATCAAAACACGTTGGTTCGGGGTAATGCCCTGGCCCGAGGAGTCTCCACCGGGACCGACGGCTGTGCTCACCAACGAGTGGGCCGGCAGCGACGGTGATATCTTCTCCCATATGGTCAAGCTGTTAGGATTGGGGCCGCTGATCGGCAAGCGCACCTGGGGTGGCGTGGTCGGGATATGGCCGCGCGAGCGGCTGGTTGATCGTGGAGTGACGACGCAGCCGGAGTTCTCGTTTTGGTTTGCTGATCGCGGCTGGAACGTCGAGAACTACGGGACCGATCCCGAGATCGAGGTAGAGGTGCCTCCGCAGGACTACGCCCGCGGTGTTGATCCGCAGCTTGAACGCGGTGTTAGGGAACTGCGGCGCATCATGAAGTCCGACCCCGGTCTGCAGCCGAGTTTTGAGGTACCGCCGAGTCGTGCCGCGCCGCGCAGGCGAAATCACGCGTCGTGGTACTAACCGGAAGACCGGAGCCCTGCGCGGTTGGCCCGTGGTAGTTGGCCCGTGGTAGTTGGCCCGTGGTAGTTGGCCCGTGGCAGGCGCCGACGGCCAGGGGGCTTTGTCGCGTACTAAGCCGGGAATCGGATGCGGAACAGCGTCCCGTGTTCGCGGTCGATCTCGACGGTGCCGTTCAGTTGCTCGACGAGCATAGCAATGAGTTGCATACCGAATCCGGAATCGGCGCCGACATCGATCGCATCGGGAAGACCAACTCCGTTGTCACGATACTCGAGCTCTACAGTCCCTTTGACCATGGTAGCGTTGACTGCGATGGTTCCCGTACCGCCCTCCGGGAACGCGTGCTTCATGGAGTTCGTCACCATCTCGCTGAGGATGATTCCAAGTGCTGAGGCCTTTCCAGCGGTTAGTATTATGTCATGAACATCGATATCAGTCCGGATGGGGACGGAGGGTACCAGACTGGAGAGAGGCAAGCCGGAGGGAGACGAATCCGGCTGCACTGAGGGATTGAACACCGCGACGATTTCATCGACCAGCTGCGGTACGAACTCACGCATGTTGAGCTCACGGGACTTCTCGGATCGATAGAGTTTGTCATAGAGTATCATCATCCCGTGTGAACGGCTGGCGGCCTCATTTAGCACGCGACGACTGTTCAAGTCTTGCTGCTCCGCGGCCTGCAGCGAGAGCATGCTTGCAATCGCTCCCATATTGTTCTTGAGGCGATGGTGTGTCTCCTGGAGCAGCAGCTCCTGGCGTTTGAGCAACTCGGAGAGCCGTTCCTGAGCGAGCTTGTGTTCTGTGGTGTCTCGGATCACCAGCAATACCCGGGCTGATTCGGGGCCAATGGCTTCCGGTGTGGGCTCGGTGATGTTTTCCGCTGTGGAACCCGTGACAGCGGCCGAATACTCGGGCGAAGCAGTACCTTGTGCCACTTGCTCAGGCTTGCTCCCGACGGGTTGGTCCTTTTCGGGCTGTGTTTCCACCGACTGCCTTTCAACGTGGTGTCGTTCTCGGGGCTGGTCCTCCGCAGGCCGGCTTTCTAAGGGCGTAACTCGCGCCGCACTCCGCACTCCGGACCGTATCGCAGCGCTGTGGGCTTCGAACCAGCGATGTCCGGCTGGAACGTCGAGCTCGTACTCGACTATCTGGGACGATCCCGTCTTGAGCGTCTCGAGTACACTGTCACGAAGCAACTGTGCCTGCTCAACCGGTAGGACCTCGTGCAGCAGGCGACCCTCGAGCTCAGCTGCAGGCCTGTAGAGAAGATCCTCGTTTTGGCTCAGGACCTCGATGTACCGGCCGTCGTGATCCAGGACGAGACATAGATCCGGCAGCGCATCGACGAACGCCGTCAGGCGTGTCTCGCTCTCACGCAAAGCAATCTCTGCCTGGCGGTGCGGGGTAATATCGATGGCATAGATCCGCACGCGGGCGTAGCTGTCTTCGTAGCCCGGCGCAACCGACCAGTACAATTCCAAATAAAGAGGTTCCCCCGATCGACCGACAAGCTTCTGTTCGGTTACCAGTTCGGTCGCACCTTCGGCGACCGCTATCAGTTCGGTGGTGAAGCTCGCGAGCGAATCCGGGCCGAAGGCTTTGGTAACTCGCGCGCATTCTTCCTTGGTTGCTCCGAACAGCTGCAACGTGGTGCGATTGACATCGATAACGCGAACGTCTGCGGCGAGGTCGTACACGAGCCGTGGACGCGCGGTGAGGTACCGGCGCAGGTCCTCGGTGATCTCGGTCTTAACGCGGTCAATGCGTTGCTTGACCACGCTGAAATCCTGTTCCCAGATCGCGATAGGAGCAGCTTCGAACAATCGCCGATACTCGCGTTCGCTATCCACTAGTGCCGCTTCGGCGCGCTTTCGCTCCGAAATCTCCTGGTAGATCGCATAGGCGTATGCTTGACCGTTGATCTCCATCGGGGTGCCGGTGATCGCCACATCGACCGGAATGCCGTCGCGGCGCCGCCGGCTGGTCTCGAGGTATACATGCCGGCCCTCGCTCAACACGTCCGTGCCCAGCCGAGCCGCCTCCTCCTGCAGTTCAGGTGGGGCTATGAGGTCGTTTATGGGTCGGCCAAGCGCTTCGGTGGGATCGTAACCGAAGAGACGGGTGAACTCCCGGTTGCATTCCACCACGTGTTCGCCGGAATCCACCACCGCTACTGCAAGAGGAGACTCGTTGAACAGATGCTCGAAGCGTTTCTTCTGGGCGGCGAGGTCGCGTTTTTCCTGTTTGCGCTCAGTGATGTCTCGCGCGGCAGCGTAGATGGAGTTACCCTGTGGTCGAGCGCGCCACTCGATCCACCGGTACGAGCCGTCTCCGCATTGCAGACGATTCTCGAAGGCTGTAACAGTTTTCTGCTGCTCCAGCTCCTCGAGTACTGTCAGGGTAGCCGTACGGTCGTCACGGTGTACCAGAGACAGCATTCGCTCGAAATCGATCTCAGAGAGCGGGTAACCGAGGACGTGTTCCCATTCGGGATTGACCCGCAAATAGCGTCGATCGAGATCGAGAATACATACGAGGTCGAGACTCGACTCGAAGTAGCGCTCGAGCTCCTGTTCTTTGTCTTTTTCGCGACGGCGCGCTTCGAACAGCCGAAACGCCATCTGCAGCGACGCCTCGAGCACGGTTGCAGCTGTATGCTTGACTACATATCCGTAGGAAGTGATGCGTTGGGTCCGCTTTACGTACTCGGGCTCGGTATGCGACGAGAGGAACACAATCGGAAGGTCATATCGCTCAAGAATGCGTTCGGCAGCTTCGGTTCCGTCGATGCCTTCACCGAGGTCTATGTCCATTAGAACAAGATCGATCTCTGTGTTCGTCGCAACAGCCCTGACGGCTTCTTCACCGGTGGATGCGGTCAGTACGCGGTACCCGAAGCTCTCAATCGTCCGTTTCTGGGTCAAGGCGACGATCGGCTCGTCCTCAACGAGCAGAATAGTCGGTTGTGGCTGGGGTTCCATTCGTTCTTCCGCGGATCTGTGGTAGGAATGTGCGCCGATATTCCTTGGCACCATTATCCCGCCGCCCCCGCCGGGCGTCAAGCCGGCTTTCACGGGATGGACGGAGGATCCAGGGAGGGCCACGGTGAGGCCCGAGGGTGGCGTTGCGGGTCACGTTGACGCCCTAATCCGCCGTCTCGAGAGCGGGAAATGAACTGAGCATGAGCATCATTCAATACCCCAGGCCTGGGCACGCTCGCGAACATGCCCTAAATCGTTCCGTTCACGCAGTGTTGGGTCCTGTATAGCCTCGAGGTCCTCCAACAGATCGGTGAGTAGACGGCGAGCTTCCTCGCGATCTGAGATTGGCTCGAACTCGACCGATCCTTCGTAGTAATACGAGCGTTCCAGTGCGGTTTCGGCCTGGTGATACTGTTGTGTCAGCTCTTGATGGTGGGTGTCCCGTTCTTTCCGGTCCCAGTCGCGAGCCCACAATCGTAAGGCCAGTCCACTAATCACGCTGTTGTAGCGGATTGGGAGCTCTCCGCTTGCATAGGCTTCCTCATGTAGATCGTATGCGCGCCGGGCAAGCGAAACCGCGCGTTGATCGTCACCGAACGACAGAGGGGAACCGGGTAGCTTGTCATAGAGCATAGCAAGGACGAAATGGGCTTCAAGATGCTCGTGATCGCGCTCAAGGGTGTCTTCGAGGTGGCCGCGCATGGTCCTCGCGCGGAACAGAGAGCTCAGTACGCCGCGTATGCGCCCGCCGAGGCCAATTGCGGAAGCTTTCCAGAAGTAAGCGTCGCCAAGCTCCGGATGCAGTTCTATCGCTTCCGCTGCGTAGTCCTCTGCGTCATTAAGGAGGGATCGAGCTTCGTTATCCTCCATCTTATCGGCATGATAGTGGAGCTCTACGTATCCCATCATGGCGCGGGCCTGGCGCTTCACCAGGCGAGCTTCTTCGGTATCGTGAAAATGCGGCTCCTCAAGAAGGCTTTCGGCTTGTTCGTATGCCTCCATGTGCTTGTCCTGGAAATGCAGCCGGTCGAGCTCATCGAGTCGATCCGATATCTCCGAGCCTGTAGCCGCCGCCGTCACGGCTACGACCAGAACTGCACACACCGCCGCGTGCTTCAGCAATCGCATGATCCCTTCCGTAGGCACTAAATTTATAGCGGAAACGACCTCATTATCAAGCACTACCGAACGCGGAAACGGCTGCCGGAGGCGGAATACCGTGGCCGAAGCCGAATGCCACATGCGCTGCGGGTTGCCGGATGCCGCCCGATACAAACAGACGCTGGACAACTCCACCAAGGCGGACCGCCTCGCTGCCTCGCCGGCGCCAGCTTGTCGCCGCACCGCCTGGCTACCTCGCCGTCGCACCTCGCCGTCGCACCTCGCCGCCACACCGTCGGCGCCGGCTTGTCGCCGCACCGCCTGGCCGGCTTGTCGTCTTCGTCGGCTTGCCGCACGGTCGGACCTGGAACTATTTTTGAACCGTGGGGTTAAAGCTCTTTCCGATGTCATAGCATGGTTGTGCAGCAGTATGGGCGGGGGGAAAGGAGCTACCGCTTGTGAGGAACTCGAGTGCGAATCCTCGTGAGATGATTGACGAAACACAGAGTCGAACAGTGTGGGGAACCTCGACGGGCTTGCGAGGCGCGAGAGAACTGAAACGCGTGAGAGCACTGCGGGGACGGAGGGGCTCGCGGAGAGGCTCGCGCGTAACAGGCCGGGAACACGTGAGAGGCTCGCGCGTCCTGGGCGTCCTGGGCGCGGTTCCGGTGCGCGTGGCGCTCGCGGCGGTCGTCGTTCTTATGACGCTTGCGCTACCTGAGTTGGCGGGTGCGCAGCAAGCTGAGCCTGGTTCAAACCGGGCAAGCCGGGGCGGCGTGGCGAACCCGGCCGGGTCCGAGGTGCCCGATGACCCGGATGTGGTTGCCGACACGCTTGATAACGGTCTGCAGTACATCATTCGCGAAAATGAGGAGCCTGAAAGTCGCGCGGTTCTCCGGTTGGTGGTGAACGCGGGCTCGGTGCTTGAAGAGGAGGATGAGCTCGGGATTGCTCACTTAGTTGAGCACATGGCATTTCGTGGAACAGAGAGCTACAGCCGTGACGAGATCATCGGATTTCTCGAAGGGGTGGGGATGGAGTACGGTCCTCACGTTAACGCATACGTCAGCTTCGATGAGACGGTGTTCAAGATGCGCCTCCCAACCGACGATCAGGAGGCGTTCGATCAGGGTATCGATATAATGTCAGAGTGGGCGCATCGGATTGAGTTTGATCCGGACGATATTGACCACGAGCGTGGCGTGATCAAAGAAGAATGGCGCGCTCGACTCGGATCGGCCCAAAGGGTTCGCGACGAGCAGCTACCGGTTGTCCTCCATGACTCGCGCTATGCCGAGCGTCTGCCGATCGGAGACATGGATATTGTAAGTGAAGCGTCTCCGGAAACCATCGAAGGCTTCTATGACCAGTGGTATCGTCCCGAGCTGATGGCCGTGATTGCGGTCGGCGATTTTAACGCTGCCGAAATCGAAGAGCGAATCGAGGAGTCTTTCGGTGTCATACCGGAGTCGGAGCTGCCTAAAGAACGACCGGAGTACGAGGTTCCCGAGCACGATGAGACTCTGTATGCGATCAGCGAGGACCCTGAGCTGTCGCAATCGAGCGTCTCGCTGTACCGCAAGGGATCGTACGAGCCGTTGCGCACGGTTGAGGACTTTCGGCAGCAGCTGACCGAGCGCCTGTTTCAGGAGATTGTCGATGTGCGGCTCGCACGGATCTCACGCGAGAGTGATCCGCCGTTTGTCGACGCTGCTGTTGGTGAGGCTCGTGTAGCACGACCGGTCACGATGGGGTTCATGGGTGCAGTCCTCGATGAGGACGGCGAGGAGGCCGTTGAAACCGCAGTCTCGCAGCTGATTCAGGAGATACGGCGCGTCGACGAGCACGGCATCGAGACTGAGGAGCTTGAGCGTGCTAAAAGAGCCGTAGAGCGTGAGGCCGAGCGAGAGTATCGCCGACGTGATCAACTGCCGTCTGAGCAGTGGGCTTCGCGTTATGTGGAAGGGTTTCTGGACCAAAGTAGAGTTGTAAGTCCCCAGGCGCGGCGCGAGTTGACCGAGGAGATTGCGCCGGAGGTCGAAGTTGAGGATGTGCAAGCCGTAGCGGATCAGTATCTTGGAGAAGAGAACCGGGTGGTAACGGTGAGCATGATCGAAACCGAGGAGCGCGAGCTTCCTCCGGAGGACGAACTGGCAGAGGTGGTAGGCCGAGCCGAGGAAGCGGAGGTCGGCCCCTATGACGTGGATCTTCCACCTGCGGAGCTCGCGGTGGCTTTCACGGAACGGGGTGAGATAGTCGAGGAGCGCTATCACGAAGACCTGTCATTGTACGAATGGGAGCTTTCGAACGGCGCGACAGTATTTGTCCGCCCCACCGAGTTTCGAAGTGATGACGTGCA
>PUPD01000061.1 GCA_003552985.1 Spirochaetaceae bacterium | reverse complement strand
GTCTCCACCACACTCAGCTTGCGCCAAGTGCGGCAGTACTCGGTTCCTTCCCTTCCCTATTAGCTGTTAAAGAACATCCCCATAAGCACCACAGCCCCTTACGGACCCCCGTGCTTGGGATCGCAACAATAGCAATTTAGCAGTCAACCTGTCAAGAGGTTTTTTCCTGTTGCGATACTTTTACCGCTCTGCGCCGTTGCTGCAGCGCTTCCATGCGGCAGTGCTGTAAGCCGAGCATAGTGATTTCTGCGTTCTGTGTCAAGCGGTTGCAGGACGCTGAAATGATTTCAGCCCGGATGCCGCAGCCCTGTGGAACCGTTGGCGCACATGCCGGACCGCGGCTCATCTCGGCTGCCGACACCGCACGTTCACGGTGGGCTCAGGCTGCGAGCTTCTGCTTGAAGATCACAAGGTAGTCGACGAACGAACCGATCGCGAACAACGCGGCGGCCACATACACAATCTGAGCGAACATGAACATACCGTCAAAGATCTGCGGCAGCACTCCGATACGTTCGATGGTAATCAACGCTATCCCCGCCCCTCCACTGACCGCGTACAGCACGGCCTTTATCTTTCCTCCAGGGCGCGCCGCAAGCGCCACACCCTTGCGGATCAAAAGCAGGCGAATGAAGACAATACCGTACTCACGGTAGAGGATCACCAACAGTATCCAAGCCGGCATAATGCCGATAGCGGTAAACGCCACGAAGTATGTGAGGCGGCTGATGACGTCCGCGAACGGGTCCATTACCTTACCGAGGTCGGTTACCTCGTCGCGCGAGCGTGCGATCTTGCCGTCGGCAGCATCGCTGATCTCGATAGCGGCGAAGATTATCCACAGCAGCGCCACCGAGCCTACCTGAAACACCCCGGCCCAGACCGGGAGAAAGACGAGTACAAAGAAAACCGGCGCGAGGACAAGCCGCCCGATGGTAAGTGTATTCGCCAGATTCATCGCGCCATCGTAGCCGGTAAGCAGTTGCACTGTCAATTCGCGCCGTAGTGACCTGCATCGTTTTGACGAACCTGCAAGCGCATAGTATTGTTAGCACAATGGCAGCGACATACCAGCGCGGCGCCGGTCTTCTGTTTCCGGCAGAAGAGCACCCGTACGAAGACCAGGCTACTGAACTTCACGGCAGCCTCGGCCCAAACGCTGAACAGGATCTCGAGCTGCGCAGCATCGCCAAGGCGATAGCCGGAACACGACACGACCCACAGGTGGTGCTGGAGCTTCTCACCCGCCCGTTGCGCGACCCCAGGGTGCTCGAGCACCGTTACAGCCTGCTTCGGACGCTCCACCATGATTCATCCCTGCGCGCCAAGCTCGAGCACATACTGCCGCAGCTCGCCGAGCTCAGTGTGTTCCGGCGCGCGGCGGCGGGGAACGAATCGCAGGTGCTCCAGACTATCTGGCGTCTCGGGGAGCTGGAGCTCTATGTCCACGCCGTTCAACAGTTGCACGATATCCTGAAGAGCTACCTCGAAACAGACAACACGATCGGGCGCGTCGCGGGGCGCGTAGCAAGCCTCCACCAGGATCCGCTGTTCGACGAGCTGCGTCGGGAGCTTCCGGAGCTGCAGGAAGCGATTCGTAAACGGCGCAGCATCACCGTCGGCATCAACCTCGACGAACGCCTACGGCCTACCGAGGCGGCTCTGCTGTCAGTCAACGCCGAGCAAATTTCGGACCGGTCGCTACTCGGCGGTTTTCTCTCGCGCTTCCTTGGATCCCGTGGGGCAGCCCGCAGCCCTTCCCTGCGTTCGCACGGGAAGCTTCACTACGCTCGGCTGCCCCGGGAGTTTGGCGGCAGCGAAGGGCGGCCACCGCTCACGCCGCTGTTCCGGGAGCTGGAGACACTCCTCGAACACACCACCCGGCCGGTTCAGCATGCGTTGGAACGCTACTTGCGACTTGAAACCGGTTGGCTTGCGGGCTTGCGTGAGGAGCTCGGGCCGTTTTGCGGCGCCGCTAGCCTCATGCACGAGCTTCAGACCGCGGGGCTGCCGGTCTGTCTCCCCACTCTGCTGCCGGCACGCGAGCGCCACTTTTCGGCCGATGCGCTCTATAATCTGCGCCTCGCGCTCCAGACCGTGATCGAACGCAGTGACGCCTCGGTGAAGAGGACCGTTTCCTCCCAAAAGACTGAGTCTGAAGACCAGACGCTGAAGGACCCTATCGTCACCAATCCGGCCAGGTTCGACGCCGAGGCGCGCGCCTTCATACTCACCGGACCCAACCATGGCGGGAAGACTACCTATACGCAGTCCATCGGTATGGCGTTCGCGATGGCGCAGGCGGGCTTGTTCGTGCCGGCCCGCTCGGCGCAGCTCAGCCCGGCCGACAGAATAGAGACTCACTTTCCGGCGCCCGAAGCCCCCGAGCTCGACGGCGGAAGGCTCGGCGAGGAGGCCGCGCGCCTCTCGGAGCTCTTCGACACAATCACCGGTGAAAGTCTGGTCTTGCTGAACGAGTCGCTTGCAAGCACCGGCGCAGGCGAGGCCACCTACCTCGCCGAAGACCTCATTCGCGGGCTGTGCATGCTCGGCTGCCGAACCGTATTCGCGACGCACCTTCACGACCTAGCCGCGCGGATCCAAGAGATCAACGCGACGGTCGAAAGCGACACACAGCTTGCAAGCCTGGTAGCAACCGGGCGAATGCATGCCGAACCGTTTACCGTTATGCGAAGCGCGCCGGTCGGCAGAAGTTTTGCACGCGAGATAGCTCAGCAACACGGCATCAGCTTAGAGGCGATCAGCGACCGCCTCAAACGCCGTGGTCTCCCGTAGTCCAGCCGGCTGTAGCCGCCATTACGGCGCGTACATGCTTCAACTCATCGTCATTGATCGTGTGCGGCATCCCCGGATACAACTGTAGGTTCACCGCCGCTTGAAGGCTTTTCAGAACCTGCGCCGTCTCCTCGAGCCGCGTCACCGGAATATGAGGGTCCCGGTCGCTGCACCCGATGAATACCGGCGTTCCCTCGAGAGACCCGCCATACTCTCCGGTGTCGATCGTTTCACCGATCAGCCCCCCCGATAGAGCGAGCACGCCCCCGTAGCGGCGCGGATTACGTGCCGCATACTCGCAACTAAGACACGCACCTTGAGAAAACCCCAGGAGCAGAACCCGCTCGGCCGGAATGCCCTCAGCTTCGAACTGCAAGACCAACCGGTCGATAACCGCGAGCGCTGAGCTCAGGTGCGGTTCGTTTTCCGCGCGTGGTCTGAGAAAACTCTGCGGATACCAGCTGTTGCCGGATGCCTGCGGTACCGCGAAAGCGCAGTGCTCCCTCGGCAGCATCTGCGCCAGCCGCGAAATATCGCCTGCAGACGCTCCGCGTCCGTGCAGCATGATCATCGCTATTTCAGCCGACTTGCCTGCGCCTGATTCAGCGCCGAATCGCATCACCGGTTCGTCCGCATGTATCGGCATCGTCTAACCCCCACTCGGTTGTTTGCGCACTAAGATAATCCCGCGCGCCGCTTCCGTGTAGCCGGTGCTCTCAACCCGGCCCGCGAGCGTCTCAGCCACTGCGCGCAGCACCGCGTAGCGCGGGTCTCCGCGCAATGGGGACAGATAGCTCCGCAACCGCTCCCGGTGAAATCCCGAGCGCTGTAGCTCAAGCTCGCGCTCCTCGACACACTCCTCCACCGCCGGCACAATGACGGACTCTGTCTCGTCGTCACGGAATACCGTGGAGATCATGGCCGCAAGTTCGCGCGCCGCGAGGGTGCGGTGATGCGGCAGGCCCAGACGGCGGTCGGTACGTGCCTTGAAGTGGTGGAGACGGATCGCGGTTGCCGTCGCCGGGCTCTCGGGCCTGCGCAGCACCTCGCTGATAATAATCAGCCCACCCGGCCTCGCGACCCGGCGAAGCTCGCGCAACACGCGCCGCGAATCGCGCAGGTGATGCAGCCCGTCGGCGATCGTCACTGTATCAAGAGCACAATCCGCAAACGGTAACGCCTCCCCGGCTGTGCGGACGAACCGCACGCGGCTGGGGAGCTCGGCTCGTCGCGCTTCGTCAAGCGCCGCCTTCGCCGGATCTGCGGCGGTAAGCTGAGAGTATGATCCGCAGACCTCGGCGATCAGGCGTAGAAAGCGTCCGTCTCCGGACGCTAGATCGAGCACGCGCCCGCAGGCGAGCCTCTGAAGCCGCGCCCCGAGGAAGCTACGCTCGGAGGAGCCGTCCTCGAGAACGCGGAAGCAGCTCTGCTCATCTGCCTGCAGGGCCTGCGGGGTATGTTGGGTTCGCGGGGTCGTCATCCCTGGCAGTCACCATAGCCGATAGTCAGGCGCCCGCGCCTACCGTATTCATCGACTCCGCCGGCTCCGCAGTCACCGGCCGCTCGAGCACTTCGCGCGGAACCCGCGCCAGGGCGCGCCGAACCAGCGCCGGGACATCCGCGTCCCGCGCGATACCGCCGCTCAGGCTGCGTTTCCATATCCGTGATCCGGGCTGCCGCGCGAACAGCCCGAGCATGTGGCGGAACACCGTGTGAGGTGGTCGCCCCGCGGCCTGCCGCTCGACAATATACGGAATCATTCGTTCGACGATCTCGCCGCGGCTTGGAGCGACGAAAGCAGGGTCGAAGAACTCCCGTTCGGCCTCGGCCAGGAGCTGCGGCGTGTCGTAGGCCGCGCGCCCGATCATCACCGCGTCGACCTCCAACAGGTGCCGGCGTATCTGCGACAGCTGCGTCACCCCGCCGTTGATCTCGACGATCTCATGCGGAAAGTCGCGCTTGAGGCGATAGACATCGTCATAGCGCAAGGGCGGGATCGAGCGGTTCTGCTTGGGGCTGAGCCCGCCGAGGATCGCGATTCGGGCATGAACGGTCAGTTTCGATGGTCCCGCCCCAGCAACCGTCTCCACAAACCGCGCGAGGTCCTCGTAGCTCTCGAGGCCGTCGATTCCGATGCGGTGCTTCACCGTCACCGGGAGAGCGGTCGCCGAGCGCATCTCCGCCACCAGGTGCGCTACGTGCTCGGGTCGTGCCATAAGGCAAGCGCCGAAGCTACCCTGTTGCACTTTTTCGCTCGGACACCCTACGTTGAGGTTGATCTCGTCGTAGCCGTAATCCGCGGCGACGCGGATCGCGGCCTTGAGCTCGCCCGCATCATCGCCGCCGAGTTGCAGCGCAAGCGGCCGCTCCACCGGGTTGCACGCAAGCAGCACTTCGCGGTTCCCCAGTAGGATGGCCTTGGGCGACACCATCTCGGTATACAGCAACGCATGCGGCGAGAACAGCCGCGCGAGAAAGCGGTAATCGCGGTCGGTCTTGTCCAGCATCGGAGCCACGCTCACGGGCGCCGAGGCCCCGCCGGGTCGATAGTATGGGCTGGTATCGACGGTGTGCTGCATCACCGTCGATACTACCGGACCGCCCCGGACGTGTCAAAGCGGCGTGCGGCGAATGGGCTGGGCCGCCCGCGCCGAACGCGGGCCCCGCGCGGACCCGACTACGGGCTGCCGTTCGATGCGGTCACGTCGTTCTTGACCATCCCGAGTACGATCGTCCGTTCACCGCGACGAATGCGGAACGCCAACTGGTCCTGCGACCGATCGTTTATCAGCCGATAGAACTCACGCAGGTCACCGACGGTGCGGTTGTTCACCCGTTGAATGATATCGCCGGAACGCATGCCGGCTGCGTGTGCCGGGCTCCCGCCTGCGACACTACCCACGATGACGTTCCCCGCGTTCCGGTCGAGGTTGAGGTCTTTGCGCACCTCTTCGGTGATCGGCGTTACCGAGAGCCCCGGCCAAAGGTTCTCAGACTGCCGTGCGAGCTCGGCCTCTTCGGCGCGCATCCCCGTCCGCACCGCAAGCGTGATGCGATCGGCGTCGCGGACGATCTCAAAGCGGTAGCGCTCCTCGGGCTTGAGGTCGGCTACCCTGCGGACAAGGTCGTTGCTGTTATCCACGCGCCGCTCGTTGATCGAGACGATGAAGTCTCCCGGAAGTATGCCTGCCTCCTCAGCCGGCGAGCCCCGGAAGACATTATGGACGAACGCGCCCCGGTCGGCCGGCAGCTTTAGCGCTTCCCGCACCGCGTCCGCGGGATCACCGGTTGTGATCCCGAGCCAGCCGTACGACACTCGCCCATCGGTTATGAGGCCGTCGATCGTACGCTCGGCAGCGTTTATCGGGATCGCGAACCCCAGGCCTATGCTACCGCCGGTCTGGGAAGCGATCCAGGTGTTGATACCGATAACCTCCCCGCGCAGGTTGACGAGCGGCCCGCCGGAGTTGCCGCGGTTTATGGCTGCGTCGGTCTGGATGAACTCGGTCAGGATCGGCATGCCGGACTGCGGTCCGGGGTTGCGCCCGATCGCGCTGATCACGCCGGCGGTAAAGGTTGACTGGAACCCGAGCGGGTTACCCACCGCGAACGCCCAGTCGCCGACGCGCAGCTGGTCCGAGTCGCCCATGCGCGCCAACGGGACATCCTCGTTGGTCACGAAACTGACGACCGCAAGATCGCGGCGCTCGTCGCTGCCGACCAGCCGCGCCTCGAAGGAGCGATCGTCGGCGAGCGTGATCTTGATCTCGTCGGCACCATCGACCACATGATGATTCGTAAGCACGAACACCTCGTCTCCCTGCCTGCGCACCATCACACCCGACCCAAGTCCCGGCCGGCGGAACTCACGTTCCTCCGGTCGGCGCGGCTCGCCGAAGAAGAACTCAAACGGCGAGGGGAAGCTCGGCATCTGGCGGCGGACGATATTCACCACCTGTACCTCAACCACTACAGGGATCACCTCGTCGGCGACACGCCGAAAGGCGGCTTGGTACAACTCAAGGACGTCGTTCTCGGGAGTGGGGGGCTGGTGGAGCGCTGCCGTCCGTTCGCCGTCTTCGGCCACCCGCACCCCGTCGAACTCGTTGAACTGCACGTGGTCGCGGCGTAGCGTATACGAGCTGCCCGAGTCAGGTTGCATCAGTCTCACCGTGAAGGCCGATCCTAAGCCGGCCGACAGCAGCAGCAGTCCTGCAAGCGCAATAATCTGTTTCGGTTTCATACCTCCGGACTCCTTTGCCTCTTGGTTCAAGCAAAAGATACCGGATCAAGCTTACCGCGAGGTTGCCGGAACATTACAGTTTTGTAATACTCGAGTCGCGAGGTTCAGCGCAGCGGCGGCGCTCCCCCGCCGCTGCGCGGCAGACAGACGACAAACCGGCTTCCCCGCCCCGGGTGTGACTCGGCCGCTACCCTTCCGGCGTGGGCGACGACGATGGCCTGTACCAGACTCAAGCCCAGCCCCAAACCGGTAGTCCCGCCGGTGTCTTTCCCGCGGTACAGCCGCTCCCAAACATGGGGCAGCTCGACCGGCGCGATGCCGATACCCTGATCGATAACCTCAACGCAGACCGCATCCTCGGGCTCTTCACCCCCAACGCCCTGCCACCCATGCGGCTCGTCCGAGGTTGCAGACGGCAGCTCGCATCGGTTCAGAGGGCCGTAGCGCACCTCGACAACACCGCCGGGACGGCTGTACTTGACCGCATTGTCGACCAGGTTCCCAATCACCTGCCGCATGCGGGCCGGATCGGCGCTGACGGTGGTGGAGCCGGAGTGCACGGCGACGGTCCCAGCGGCGCGGGTCTCACCGGCGCGGGCTTCACCAGCCTCGTCGGGCCGATCACCGTCCGCCGGCGAGGCCAGCCTGATCTCGATTCCGCGCTCCTCGGCCGGATAACGATACAGCTCAACAACGTCGGCCACCAGGCGACCGAGATCCACGCTCCGGCAATCGAGACTGAGCACGCCGCTCTCCAGTTCCGAGATGTCCATGATCGCGTTCAACAGTCGGATAATCTCTTCCGACTCCTCCAGACAATCCGACAGCGCCTCCCGGTAGCGTGCGGCGTCTTCGGGCTCGCGCAGCGCGATTTCGGCCGTCGTGCGCAGACGGGTGAGCGGCGTACGCAGATCATGAGCAACGGTATCGAGCGTGCGCTTCATCCCTTCCACCAGCCCTTCCACACGCGCGAGCATCTCGTTGAAGGCAGTCGAAAGCGCATCGAGATCGTCCCCACTTGCGCGGGTCTCGATCCGCGCCGACATCCGACCGGTGTCGATGATCTCGCGTACCGCCGAGCTCAGGCGCTCGAGTGGCCGCAGCATGCGCGCGGTGAGCGTCACGCCGGCCAAGGCGCTTCCGAGCACGATCGCCAGAGCCGAGACGGCAAAGTTTCGCGACACAACCGCCAGCAACCTTGCTCGGTTCTCGGTACTCGCACCCACCTGCACCACCAGATCCTCGCCCAGCCGCAGCGCCGCAACCTCGATCGCCACGGTATAGCCCGGCGGTTCCAATGCCTCAATCTCGTCCAACCCGAGCGGCCGGTCCGCGGCTGCAAGCGCGCGCTCCACCGGAGCGAACTCGTCAGGCGCGCGAAACACGCGAGTGCTGTTGCCGATATCAGCGACCCTGACCAGATGCAGCGGATCACCCGGCAGAAAGCGCTCGTCCTCCGCCTGCTGCAGAACCGCTGCCGCGCCATCCACCTCGTACTGCGCCCAGTAGCGCAGCAGGCGCGCTCGGAGCGCGTTGTGGTCTTCCTGTTCCAACGACCGCAGCAGAGAGATGATCGTCAGCGCATAGAGCAGTCCGGTGCCGAGCGCGAACGCGCCGACCAGGAGCAGGGCAAGCTTAACGTTGATCCGTCTTAAGAACATACCCCACCCCACGGATCGTATGAATCAGCTTCGGCTGAAACTCTTTGTCGATTTTGCTGCGAAGTCGCGACACGAGCACATCGACAATATTCGTCTGCGGATCGAAGTCATAGCTCCAGATCTGTTCCATGATCGTCGTTTTCGAGAGCACCACGTCACGATTGCGCAGGAAATACTCCAGGAGCGCAAACTCCTTGGGCTGCAGCTCGATCCGGACTCCGTTGCGACGCACTTCGCGGGTTACCAGATTCATCGTGAGATCGGCCGCGGCGAGCACTGTGCCGGTGGCCGCGTTGCGGTTGCTGCGCCGGATAAGCGCCTGCAGCCGTACCACCAGCTCGGCGAACGAAAACGGCTTGGTGAGGTAGTCATCGCCCCCGCTGCGCAGGCCGCGGACACGGTCATCCACCGACCGTTTGGCACTGAGAATCAAGACCGGTGTGTCGTAACCTTCGCCGCGCAGGTGTTCCAGAACGCTGAGGCCGTCGAGGTCGGGCAGCATGAGGTCGAGAACAACCGCAGCGAACTCACCCACGCGCACCGCCGCCACTGCATCGCTTCCCCGTTCAACGCTGACAACCCGGAAGCCCTCACGCTGCAGCCCGTCGGCGAGAAAGTCGCGGATCTTTTCATCGTCTTCGACTATCAGAACCCTCATTGCGTCCTACCTGCACGCGGATGCACCTACCGCGTTGCCCATGCCGGAGCGCTACTACTGCGTCGCACCGAGCGCAGGTGTCCGGGTCGCGCTTTCACGCGGCACGGTGATCCGCCCCGCGCCGAGACAGTAAGGCCCGTCATAGAAGACCGCAAACTGTCCCGGTGCCACGCCGCGGTCGGCGCGATCCAAACGAACCTCGAGACCTGTTCCGTCCGGAAGCCACTCGATACCACAGGGAATCTGCTGAGGGCCGTGACGCAGCTTCACCATCAGTCGCGTGCGCGCAGGGAGGTCACAGACCCAGTGCAGGTCAACCGCATGGAAGCTCTCGCGTGCCTGCTCTTCCACCACCCGCCGGTGCGAGACGACGACTACGTTGTCCGCAGTGATCTTATCCACCACGTACCACGGACCGCCGGAGAGCCCAAGCCCCTGCCGCTGCCCAACGGTGTAAAACCAGTACCCGCGATGCCTTCCCAGCTCTCTCCCGGTCTCATGCTCAACGATCGCACCGTCACGCTCGCCGAGGTAATAGCGCACGAAATCGGGATAGCGAATGTTGCCGAGAAAGCAGATCCCCTGGCTGTCCCGCCGCTGCTGGTTCGGCAGATCGTACCGGTGTGCGAGCATACGCACCTCACGCTTCTGCAGCTCGCCGATCGGGAAGATCGCTCGGTTGAGCTGCTGCCCGCTGAGATGCGAGAGAAAATAGGTCTGGTCTTTGACCGGGTCGGGTGCCTGGAGCAGGCGCGTCTCGTCACCGCTGTGCTCGAGACGAGCGTAATGGCCGGTAGCGATGCGGTCGACGCTCTCACGTCCGACGCGGTCGAGGAAGGCTCCGAACTTAATGCGCTGGTTACAGAAGATGTCGGGGCTGGGCGTGCGCCCGGCGCGCAACTCGGCGACCGCATACTGCACCACCGTATCGTAGTACTCGCGCTGCAGCGGCACAACGCGTAACTCAACGTTGAAACGCTCACAGACCGCGCGCGCGTACTCCAGATCCTCTTCCCACGGACAGGAGCCGATATGGCGCATCCCGTCTTCCAGCCAGATCTTGAGATAGTAGGCGGTGACGTTTCTGTGCCCGTCCTCGAGCAGGCGCACGAGTGCGGTGGAGCTGTCGACGCCCCCGGAGAGCAGCATCGCGATCTTCATCGCTTTCCATTCTCCCAAAACACACTGCCGGGTGCAAGCGCGGCGGCCGGTCTGCTTCAACCACGTATCCGGTTCAACACACGTAGCCGAAGCGTGACCTAAGCGACTTCAATTCGATCAACACAGTGCAGCGCAGATTATATATATTAAGCGTGCGTCGTTTACATGCGGAATTGCATCGTGCTACACTCACTTGATAAAATATTAACTTTAAGGCAGGCGCTCATATGACAACCTCCGCAGTGGGAATCGGAGATTTAGC
>PUPD01000188.1 GCA_003552985.1 Spirochaetaceae bacterium | reverse complement strand
GCCGTACGGCTGCGTCGGTAAGCCATTCGATTAACCGTCTTTCCAACATCGTCTCCTCCCCGAGGCCTGCGCCTCGTTATGGAGCTATTGTGGGGCCTATTCGCCCGGGGCGCCCCGCGCGAAAGCGTGGGTGGGAGTATGGTTTTTCGGGTGGTTTTGCGGATCAGGGTCGAAGAAGGTTCGGCGCGGGCGCTATCCGCCGAGTACGCCGAGCTCGCGGGAACGCGCTACCGCGCCGGTGCGACCCTCGACGCCGAGCTTCCCGTAGATGTTGGCGGTGTGCCACTTCACGGTGTTCAGGGAGACGAAAAGCTTCTCGGCGATTTGCCGGTTCGACAATCCCTCGCTGATAAGGCGAAGCACATCGACCTCCCGGTCGCTCAGCGGTTCAACGAGCTGCGACTCGCCGGAACGGGAGGACTCATTCGACGTGGTCACCGGGCGGAGCTCGGTATCGGATGGCGACCTCCGCCCGGTTTTGTCGCGGTCGGATGCCGGGCGGCCGCCGGCACCCGGGTGCACCTTTCCCTCGGACGGCTGATCCCCGCCGGTAATCGCGGATAACACGACCGCCGTCTCCTTCGGCGCGCCCGGTGATCTGAGCAGCGCATACAGGAGTTTTTGAAGCTGCGGGCCCTCGGCGGTAAACGGGTACACGTACCCTTCAGGTACCAGCTCGCCGACCGCTACCGACAGATGCGTAAGCACGGCAGGCCGGTCACCGATATCGTCGGCCATGAGGCACCGAATGATTCGCGCCTCCATGGCGGCCGGCATGAGCTGGGCCGATTCACAGAACGCCTCGAGCCGGTCGAGGAGCCTCTCGGCTTTTTCCCGTTCACCGGCGTAGCGGTAGATTCGCACGAGCGCGAAGAGCGCCCGCTCGTGGAGCACGTTCGGCTCGCTCGTTTCGTCGAATCCGTGTCCGGCGGCTATCTCGAGCGCGCGGTCCGGAAACGCGCTCTCTCGCTCCGCACAGGCGAGCTCGAGCCTCAAGCGCCAAGCAAGCAACAGGTCAGTCACATTCGCAATCTCATGTCCGGCGAACCGAGCCTCGACCTCATCGAGAACGGCGCGGCACTCCTCGAGCTCACCGCGGGCAAAGTGGGCGCCGGCGAGCCATTGCCGCGATAACCCGAAAACCAGGAGCGATCCGTGTCCCTCAGCGAGCTCACACGCACGCCTTGCCCGTTCGAGCGCAGCATCGAGCTTCAGCTGCTCACGCGCCACTCGCGAGTAGAGACCCCAGATCTGCCCTTCGCGCGCGGTATTCGCAAAACCGTTATGTCTCGTCTCCTCGAGAAACTCGCGCGCCAGCGAGTCCATCCGCCGCAGCCGCCCGCGGTACGCACTCAGCCGCAACAGTCGCAGCGCAGTCAACATGAAGAAAAACGGCTGCCCGTCGCGCCGGGCCGCCGCGATCACTTTACTATACGCTCCGTAAGCTTCATCAAGCTTCCCGCGCAGAAAACTCGAGTCCCCGGATACCATCGTCGCCACCAATCTCCAGACCGCAGCGCCCTGCGGGAGCGTGGCCAGCGCCTTTTCGCTTCGCTCGTAGGTGGCCTCGAGATCGTTCCGAAAGACGGCCGAGAGCCCCTCGAGCGTGGCGATTATACCGCTGATGAGATCAGCGCCGCCTTCAACGGCTTCGGTCCTTGCACGGGCGCAGTCGAGCAGCTCGTGCACTCGCTCGAGACGTCCGCCAACGGTCAGCATGAGCGCCGACGCGACCGCGAGATGCGGGCGCGACTCGATCAGCCGCTCCGGCATCCGATCGAGGTATCCGATGAGCTGCCCGTGCCGGCCGAAGTTGAGAAGCTCGATCACATGCCGCTCGAGTAACTCCGCGGCGAACTCAGTATCGCCCGCCTCAAGCGCATGTTCCAGTGCCTCGGTCGGCACTCCCTCCTCTGTGAAGGCGCGCGCGGCGATGTGGTGCAGTTTCCGGATCGCCTCGGTTCCGATCTCGTGCTCGAGTCGGGATCGAAGCAGGTCGGCGAACAGGTGGTGATACCGATACCACTCGCCTGCGGCATCCTCACGAAACACGAAAAGACCCCGCCGTGCGAGCTCATCGATCGACTCGCCCCTGATCTCCCGTTCACACAGGCGCGAGCAGATGCGGGGAGAGAGGTAGCGCAGAATCGAGGTCTTCAACAAGAACTCACGAACGTCGGTGGGTTGGGCGGCGAGTATTTCGTCGGTCAGAAACTCGGCAACATAGCGATTGCGTCCAACACCGCTCCCCAGCGCCTCGTCGATCGACGCGCCGGCCTCGGCGGTCAGCGCGGCCATATGCAGTCCGGCCGGCCACCCTTCGAGCAAATGTTGAAGCCGCTCGTAATCGACCGTTCTTCCCCGGGAACCGCCCAGACGCCGTTCCAGATAGGTCGCGGTCTCCTCGCGCGTGAACGCGAGCGCAGCTGCTCCGATTTCGCTCAACTCCCCGCGCGCACGGAGCCGGCTCAATTGCAATGGCGGCTCGGAGCGCGATGCGATGATGAGGCGTGCATTCGGCGGCAGCTCGGCGATGAACGAGGCGAGCGTTGTGTGAACATCATCCGAAACTATCTGGTGATAGTCGTCGATCGCGAGCAAGAGCGGCTCTCCGTAGGCCATGATTTCGTTGAGAAGACTTGTCAGGAACGGAGCCTGAACACTGTCGCCGGGGCCGCCAAACGCTCCGGAAATAGCAGCGTTTGACAAAAGCGCGCGGCTGCGCTCGCCTATGCCGGGGTAGACCGTTCGCAGAGCCTCGCCGAGATAGCTCCAAAAACGTACCGGCTCGTTTTCCGGGGTATCCACGCGCAGATAGGCGAATCGCCCGGGATGGCGTGCGGCAACCGCCGCCAGCGAGGTCGACTTTCCGTAGCCGGCCGGAGCGCGGATTACCGTGAGACGTGCCGGCGCACCCGCGACAGGGTCAATCGCCTTGTCGATTCGGTCGCGCAGCGCTTCACGCTCGATATGGTGAAGGGGCAGTCGGGGAGGAGAGACTCGTGTCAGGAGCAGCGCATCGCTCACCGGCATTCAGTATAGCACCCGGCCCAGAAGCCGCCTACCGCAACGCGCTGCCCTGCCCTGCCCTCCCCTGACTTGCCCTGACTTGCAGTCGTGACGAAGGCCGGACGGCTCCCATCCGTAACGCGCTGCGTTCAACCATGTCCTGGCGCGGTTGTTCCTTGCGACCATTCACCTGGAACCTCCACGGGCGATCGCACGAAAGACCTCGATCGTCTCGTGATCTCGTGTATCGAAATAGTAGTCCGTGCCGGTTTTGACGATCACCGTTGCATAGCGGGGATAGACGTAAATATACTGACCCCAGATACCGATCGCCGCAAACTCGCCGTCGGGGTCCTCGGGAATCCACCACTGGTAGCCGTACCCGAAGATCCAGAACGAGTCGGGGTTCTCCCCCGGCTGCAGGTGAGCCTCAGTGCGGTTGACCGACTCGTACACCCAGCGGGCTGGTATGATTTCGCCGTTCTCGGGCCGATCACTCCGCCGGCCACCGTTGAGATACAGGAGCCCCAGACGGCCGTAATCCCGAAGAGTAGCGCCCAGAAACGCATGACCGAGCTCGTTCCCGTGATAGTCGGTGTTCCACCACGCCGCACTTTCCATCCCGGCGGGAATCCAGATCTTATCCGAAAGGAACTGAGTCAGCGGCACGCCGGTCGCCCGTGCCACCAGGAGTCCCAACGCGATCGAATCGCTGGAGATGTACTCGTTGTAGGTACCCGGCTCCCTCTTCCTGCCGAGCTTCGCCAGGATATCCGGTGCAGCTTCCCGAAACCCGAAGATCTGCACCGGCAGCCACATGACATCGGAACGAAAATTGTCGTAGTCTTCACTGAAGTCCACCCCGGAGGACATCGTGAGTACGTCATGAATCGAGACGCCGTCGTACCCACTACCCCGCGATTCCGGCACGTAATCCGAGATAGGATCACGTACCGAGCCGATGTAGCCCTCCTCGATTGCAATTCCCGCCAGCGCAGAGACAACCGACTTGGCCATGGAAAAGGACTGAGCCAGAGAGTTGGCCTCGTTGCCCTGGTAGTAGGACTCGTGAGTAACGACCCCGTCGCGCAGCACGAGCAACCCCGTAGTCTCGCTCTCCTGCAGAAACGATGTCAGAGACCGCTCCTCACCGTTGAACCGATACGTCTCCGGAAGCACCTCAGGTCCTCCCGCGGCGGTCGGCAGTTCCCACACCTCTCCACCGGCAGGTACCTCGCGCGCGGGAAAGAGCTCGTGCATGGTGCGGAAGTTCGTCGCCCGGTAGTCGTCGTGGAACAGGGTGATTGCCACCCACCACTCGCTGTTGCGCAGGTAGAGGTATCCGCCGACCCCTATTACCGCCACGAGGCCGAGAAGCGTCGTCGTGACAATTAGCAGCACTCTTGGCCACGGTCTTTTCCGTGTACTTTTCCGCATTGGTTTGCCCCTTCCAAAGAGACTCATTACAGCATGATAAGCGGATGCAGGGCGATGAGGGGTTCTGCGCACGCCTGTCTCACAAGCCCAGCACGTTCCAGTATGTCATCTGCCACAGAAACGAAACCCATGCAAGGGCAATGACGAACTGACCCAGACGCTCGGCGGCAGACCCTTCGCCCCTCCCCCACGCTCGGACCAGGAGAACACCAAGCCAAACGCTGAGCGTGTTGCTCGGGCAACGCAGCTACTCTTACTTGCGCTCTACATACCAGATGTTGCTGCCGAAACCACCGACCCAGTCGTGCAGGACGTGCACGAAATAGAGGTAGCGCCCGTCGGCGGTGAGCGACGGCTCACCGACGATACCACGGATCACTGCCTGCGGCGCACCGAGTTCACCGTCTTCGGACAGTGTCGACCGGTAGATCGTCGCACCCGAGTGATCCGAGACGAAGTACATGTACAGCGTACCGTCATGGGTTGCAAAGGCCGGCTGCTTCTGCTCGCTCAAGGGCCGATTTATCGGGTGATTTATCGGGTTCGGCAGGAACTCGGGCTCGCTCCAGAATGAGCCGTTCCAGGTGGAGCGCCAGATGTTGCCTCGTCCGGCTCCACCGGGATAGCCGAACGGTCCGGGACGCAGCGATGCGAAGTAGAGCGTCAGACCGTCGGGATGCAGCCCAGCCTCCCCGTCCGGGTGCACCGAGTTCACCGGCGGGCCGAGGTTTTGAGCCACACCAGGCACGCCGTCGATCAACGGCGCGACGTACATGTCAAGGTAATCGTCGTATCCCTGGCTGTAGCCCAGGTTGTCGGCTCGGTTCGAGTGGAAATAGACCTTCGATCCATCCGGCGTGAAGATGGGGCTCCCGTCAAACGAAAGATCGACACCCAGCCCAAGCTCATAGAACGTGGGATATGAGAACTCATAGGGTTCACCGATGCGAGTGGCAACGTATGTTCCGTTGGGAAACGAAAGCATCGCGCCGCCGAGCTCGCTCAGCAGATCTTCGGCGTACATGAAGTAGAGTTTTTGGCCGCATGCGCTGATTTCGATGGCGTCTTCCAGGCAGGTGGTGTTGATCGGCGAGGCGAGCTTCACCGGGTCATTCCACTCGGCGTCCATTTCGGGTGCGAGCCAAGGGATAGGATGTATGCTCACGCGCCCACCGTAGGATCGCACGCAGGCAGGGCGTGCCTTGCCGTGGTCGTTTCTGGTAACGGGTTTCTCCGGCGAACTCATGGCGCAGCCGATAGAGACCATCGCCACAACGGTCAGTACTCCGGCTATCGGAAACAACCTGGTCTGTGTCATAGCAGACACTCCTCACGTCCCTCTGGTCGGCTGTTCGCGCACTTTCCCTATTATAGACCCTCCAGTGTCCGTTCACAACGGCGTTTTGGCGTTTGCCGCAGTGGAGCCACACTTCGTCTGCACGAGCCGTCGCTCCACATCCGTGGTGATCAGATCGTTGAGCCGTCTGTAGCCAAGCGACGGGATGATCTGATGAACAAGTCTGCGTCGCTGGTAATCGGCATAGCAGCTCAAGTGCCGACCGCGCTGACTCTTTCGCGCCAGGCAGTGGCGGTGGCTCCCCAGGAACCGGTTCTCAGCGGAGTGGATGTGGGCTGCGATGGGTGCAACTGAGGATGCAGAGCCCGGTGCGATTCAAGACGGGATCAACCGGATGGGCTATTCCAAGCCCTTTGCCGGCTATGATGGCACAAACAGTATCGACGACTACGCGTGGTACGCGGATAACTCCGGAGGTACGACACAACCGGTCGGTACGAAGGAAGCGAACGAACTGGGTCTGGACGACATGAGCGGTAATGTATGGCACTGGACGTGGGACTGGTGGGCAGCGTATCCGGAGGGACCGCTCGTGGACCCGACCGGGCCCGGCTGTGGCTGGAGCCTTACGACAGGCTCGAGCGCGAGCTCGACTGGCGTGCGTCAGCCGGCATAGTGTGCTGAATTGATTGCGGCCGCCGTCAACGGATCGGCCTTCATCGCCGGAAGCCGGCGGTTCAGAGTTCCGGCGGCAACCACACCGCGAACATGTCATGGCTCGCGAAGCCGGTGCTGGTGATGCGGGAGGTGATCTGTCCTGTCTCGGAATCCATCACGAAGATATCGATGTGCGCGTTCCCCGGGTCACCCGGATCGTGGTACCGCGAGCTGTACAGGATGGACCCGCCGTCAGGGGAAAAGGAGGGCAGGTATTCGGCCCGGTTCGAGTGGCTCCCCGCCTCGCTGAGGTTGGAGGGAGTCCCGGTGCCGTCGGAGGGTATCGTAAAAACGTTCCAGACGCCGGCCTGCAGGTTTTCGCCGGGTGCGGTGAATCCCACCGCCATGACGAACGTGATCTGCTGGTCATCCGGGCTCCACGCCGGATCGTAGGCCCCTGAAGGGAAGAGCGGCGTGGCAACAGCATCCTCGGGATCGAAGATCATCTGCTCGTCGCTGCCGTCGGCGTTCATTACGTTCAGTGTCACCCGGACGGTATCGCTGTGAAACCGGCTGAAGGCGATCCGGCCGCCGTCGCTGGACCAGACAGGATCGTACTCGTTCTGCCCCGGCCCCGGCGTATTGGTGAGATTGACCAGGTCCGTACCATCGATGCGGACCGTGTAGATATCGGATTGCTGTTCCCCGTCCCGCAGCATCCAGAATACGATTCGTTCCCCGTCGGGACAGATGCTTTGTCCCTCGGCCAGGTCGTTCTCGCTGGTCAGGCGAGTCTCGGTCAGATTCTTGAGATCAAGTAGCCAGACCGACTTCTTCTCGCTATCGTCATCGTCCAGCTTGCCGTCGCCGCTCACGTCCACCGTGGAGCGCGTCGCTATGATGTACCGGCGGTCTCGGCTGATACCGATGATGTGATGGTGAAAGGAAGACCTGGTGATACGGGTTACATTGCTGCCCGTGGCATCGGCGGCGAAGATCTCCCGGCGGTTTCCTCCGACCCCTGCATTGGAGACAAAGAGGAACGCGGCGTTTTCCGGGAGCGGCCTCAGCGGCCCGCCCCCGGGACCAGTGCCGGGACCGTCGAGATTACAGGCGGCCATCCCGGTGCAAAGCGCTAACCCCGCTACCAAGCGTATCAGAGAGTGCCCCCCTGCCATATTCGGATCGTAAGACGCTCTGTGCAGAGTGTCAATCGAAGATCGATCAGGTATTGAGGGTGTTCTCCGAATAACGTCTCGTAGTTCCGACGGTTGATGGGGACGGACGTTGCGTTAGTGAAGGCTGCGATTAGAAGCGGATTTCTCCTCAGCATAGCTGTCCCGCCGTATAATGCCGGTGGAATCCGGCCTGACGATCACGCGGACTTACAAGAGCTGCCCAGTGAGGCCGAACGTCACAGCTCAGCCAGGCGGCTGCTCGGTGTCCGCTGCAGCGCCAGGCCCGACTGTTCGGCCCTGACTTCTGGTGTTCCCCGGGCTCTTGCCGATCGCCGCGAATGAGAGGAAGGCCAGGAACGCCAGGCCGGCCAGTTGTGGGCGTGCGCTTCCCAGCGCCCCCAGAAAGCCGAGGAACCCCAACGCACCAAGATAGCGCTTTTTCTGTGGCAGAATCGGAGCCTTGAGTCCGGCCTCATCAACCGGAATCAGTACCGCCAGCGACACAAGAGAGAGAAGCGAAAGGTACGCCAGGTTTGCCAACCACTGATAGTTTTCCGTTGCTTCGAATCCCAAGAAGCCCAGAAACCCGAGGAAACCGAGCGCTCCAAGGAACCAGCCGTTGTATGCCTTTGTCATAAAAACTCCTTTCCCTTCGTTGGCAACGATTGTTGATCATTCTGACTCGCCTATCGTCTCCAAAACCTGCGCTCATGAGCCGCTGTAGTACCATCGAAAAGCCCTGCTAAGATAAGTAAGTTCCGGGCGAAACTCCCCACTCTCTCCCGATCGTTGCAGCCACCCTGAAGGGCCTTCTTCGCGCCGAGCATAATTTAGGTGGTGGTAGACTGCCCGTCAATCAGAATCTGAGCTTAAGAACGCGGGCGTACGAGCGAACCGGCCTGCCCGTTGTGAACGGGAAACAATGCGGAAAATGCGAGTGCCCCGGCCGTGACAATAAGTGAGCCGGCAAACCAGGGTGTTTCGCGTGGGAAAACGGAGGTGATGAAGAGGTATTCCTGCTGCGACGCCCACACCACGGTCGCCGTCATGGCCAGAGCAACCAAGAGCTCGATGTGGCGACGCTGGATCTTGCCGAACCGGCCGAGCGCGAGACGGCGGAGACCATTCGCCAGATCAAGGAGAACTGTCAGCGTTCGCCACAGAGCAAACAGAAAGAGCAGCCCCACCAGGATCCTCATGGTGGTCACCGCGCCGGTTATCCTCGACATGCCAACCGGCCCAAGCCCGATCCAGCGCGACCAGTCTCCCAGGATGCGTGCCATGAAGGGCCAGCTTCGCTGGCTGTTGGTCAGGATAACGATGGCGTCACCGGTTTCCGGTATGGCGTGAAAGTGAGTCATCCACCCGAGCCCCTGGCCACCGTGCCACGCCGCGGTATGTCCCCCCGACAACTCCTCCAGGAAGTGGCCAAGCCCGTAGCTGTCCGCAACCACGCCGAAGACCCCGGGGATGGGAACCTGCGGGGCGTACATCTCCGTTCTGGCTGCAGGTGAGAGCACCGGAGACTCCGCCGCATTGCTCGGTGCAGTCGCCGTTACGGCTGCAAACCGCCCAAGATCATGGATCGTTGCGAACAGCCCTCCGCTTGCCCGGTTGGGGTAGAGAAAGGGCTCGACCGGGGTTCCGTCGATGCGGTACCCCAGCGGCACCTCCCATGCCGGGTCCCAGGCGAAGCTCGCGGTGTGCATTCCGAGCGGGCGCAACACCTCGGTTTCCATGTACGCCGTAAAAGCGCGTCCGGTGACGCGTTCGATCAGAAGCTCCAGCAGGGCGAAGCTAGAGTTCGAATAGGCAAAGCCGGAACCCGGTTCCCGGAACAGCCGGACGGAGTCCCGGACCAGCCCCGCTTTCAAGGGAGGGGTCGCCTCTTCAGGCGCGTAGTGAACTCCAATGGGGCCAAGCGGCATCCCCGCGCTCAAACTCAAGAGGCGTCGCACGGTAACCGCGCGCGCGTCGTAGGGAGAGTCGGGGAACTGCCACCCGCCCAGGTAGTCCAGTACCGGGTCGTCCAGCTCGATCAGCCCCTGATCTAACAGCCGCATGACACCCCACGCCGAGACCGACTTGGAGATCGAGTGCGCCATCATCACGTGTTGCGTGGAAAGCGCAACGTCTTGCTCGCGGTCGGCGTAGCCGAACGCCTGCGACCAGATCGGTTCTCCTTCGCGCACCAGTAGAACACTCACCCCCGGAATGTCGCCGGCGTGCATGCCTCGGTTGATCGCGGCTTCGAGGTGGGTGATAAACTCCTGTTGTTCCAGGTTCTTAAGACTTGGGGTGCGAGCACCCGCGGCAAGATTCAGGCCAATCATCGCAACCGCGACGACGACTGCACCTACGTGGAGCGTTTTGCGCAGCCGTTGCGTCCGGGAAGACAATGCTTTTCCATCTGAATCGGTCACCGGGAGTGTCCTTCGCACGAGCGCAAGACCCACGTGCATTGCGATCATTGTCGCGTTGGTCGCCGCAAATATACCAGGTTGACTGAGCTTGTGCCACGACAGCGCTTATGATCATTCAGCCCGGGGTCAGTCGAGGTAAACGGTAAACGCGCGTGGCCGGTTGAGGGCGATGGTGTAGCGACTGCCTGCTCTGCGATGGCCCATCTGGAGCTGCGCCGCTGCGTCGCGCTGTGTCGAACTCAGGTAGCTTACAGTTTCGCCGGCGTGATCTCGTGCAAGACTCGTGGCACAAACCGGAACGGCAGCGACGCGGCAGTAGCTTGATCGACGCAGCCGGCAAGGTAGAGATCGAGCTCGCCACAGTAGAACAGCCAGGTTCCGGTAGAACCGGTGTGACCGACTACCGGAGGAATGCGTCGCAGCGGCGTCAAGGCTCGAGGCAAAGCGAAGCGCATCATTCCCGCCCCGTACTCGATGAGTGATGGCGGTTGCCGGAATGCGGAACGGTCCCAAAACCGCGAGAACCGACGGAAGCGGCCGTACATGATGCCTGCAGTTTGCGGATTCTCAAACAGGGTCCCGGATACAAGCGCGCGAAGAAACAGAATCAGGTCCGCGGTTGTGCTGTAGATGTCGCGAATGGACTCCAGGGCAAGCGGCAGCTCCAGCGGGCGATCCCCGGCCCACACCGTCGCGGGGGCGATCGACGTGCCCCCAGGCGGCCGTTCGGGCAGCCAGGTCGAGAGCAGGCCGAGCGGCTCAAATATTTCCTGCCGGTAGATGTCCGGCAGCCTCCGGCCTGTCACCGATTCGAGGATCGCCATGAGCAGTTGGAAACCGGTGTCCGAGTAGCGCAGCAGCGGTTTCGCCGCCTGGAGGTCCTGCGGAGGGAAATGGGGCGTGAGCTCGTCGCGGACAACCGCG
>PUPD01000240.1 GCA_003552985.1 Spirochaetaceae bacterium | reverse complement strand
CGGTGCTGGAGTACATACCGTATCGCAAGCGCGACCTCACCGCCGAGCGCGATCTGCAGCACCTTCCGTACGTGGCGGGCCACGGCTATGCCTGTGTCCGGGTTGACCTGCGCGGAAGCGGCGAGAGCGACGGCGTGCTTACCGACGAATACCTGCAGCAGGAGCTCGACGACGGGGTCGAGGTGCTGCGCTGGATCGCAGGGCAGCCCTGGTGCACCGGGGCGATCGGCATGATCGGCATCTCATGGGGCGGGTTCAACGGCCTGCAGATCGCCGCGATGCAGCCGCCTGAGCTAAAGGCGGTCATCACACTGTGCTCGACCGACGACCGCTATGCCGACGACGTTCATTACATGGGCGGCTGTCTGCTTGGGGACAACCTCTCGTGGGCTTCAACGATGTTCGATCAGAATACGCATCCTCCCGACCCTCTGCTGGTAGGTGAGCGCTGGCGGGAGATGTGGGTCGAGCGTCTGGAGAAGAGCGGTCTTTGGCTTGAAACCTGGATGCGTCACCCGCACCGTGACGACTATTGGAAGCACGGCTCTATCTGCGAGGACTATAGCGCGGTCCGGTGTCCGGTGATGGCGGTCAGCGGATGGGCCGATGGGTACACCAACGCGGTGTTTCGTATGATGGAGCATCTGGTGGTACCGCGCAAGGGGCTGGTCGGGCCGTGGAGCCATATGTATCCTCATCTCGGTGAGCCCGGCCCTGCCATCGGCTTTCTGCAGGAAGAGATCAGGTGGTGGGATCGGTGGCTCAAGGGTGAGGAGAACGGCATCATGCAAGAGCCCATGATTCGCGCCTGGATGCAGGACAGCGTTCCGCCGACAACCAGTTACCGGGAACGCCCGGGGCGTTGGGTAGCGGAGGCCGAGTGGCCCTCGCCGCATCTGGAGCAGCGCCGCTATGTGCTCGGCAAAGGCGCCCTGATCCTGGACGGTGAGCCGGCGAGGCGGGGCTGCGAGGCGCCTGAAGACGGGCTGCAGATTCAGTCGCCGCTCAGCGTAGGGCTGTTTGCCGGTAAGTGGTGCAGCTATCAGGCGCCTCCTGATCTGCCGCACGATCAGCGCGAGGAGGACGGCGGCGCGCTGGTGTTTGAGAGCGAGGTGCTCGAGCGGGGCCTGCAGATTCTCGGTCAGCCGGTGGTGGAGCTTGAGCTTTCCTCGAGTGAGCCGGTGGCGATGGTGGTGGTCCGGCTCTCGGATGTGGCCCCCGACGATAAGGCGACGCGGGTCACCTACGGGCTTTTGAATCTCACGCATCGCGACGGACACGAGAACCCAAGCCCCTTGGAAGTGGGGCGCCCCTACCGCGTACGCGTTCCGATGAACCACATCGCACAGCATTTTCCACCTGGTAATCGCTTTCGGCTCTCAGTGTCGTCGAGCTACTGGCCGCTCGCGTGGCCGTCGCCCCGGCCTGCGCGACTGCACGTGTACCCCGCGGACAGCTTGCTCACCCTTCCCGTTCGGCGGCCACGTCCGGAGGACGATGCCCTGCGCCCGTTTGATCCACCGGCCGGCGCTCCGCCGCTACGAAAGACTCTGCTGGTTTCGGGCGGCGAATCATGGACCGTGATCCGTGATCTTGCCCGCGAGGAGTCGCGCCTCGAGGTGATGTACGACAGTGGATCGTTTAGGCTCGATGATATCGATCTGGTGATCCGCGGTAAGGTGACCGAGATCTACTCCAACTACATCGACGAGTATGACTCACTCAGCGGCGAGACGATTTGGGAGCGCAGCTTCGCGCGCGGCGATTGGGAGGTTCGCACCGTAACGCGCACGCTCCTGACCTCGGACGAGCACGCGTTTCGCATTCGCGCCGACCTCGATGCCTACGAGGGCAAGAGCCGCGTGTTCGCCAAGAGCTGGGACACCAGCATCAAGCGCGACCTTGTTTGACGATCCGCCCGGCACGCAGCTGGTGGCGGCGCCCGAGCGCCCACGCGCGAGGCGCAACAGGCGGGTCCCACCGCCCGGGGCCCAAGGCCCGGGGCGCAACGCCCGAAGAGCAACACCCGGGGCGCAACGCCCGGGGGCGAGCTGTCGGCGCCCCCGGGCAGCTGATCATGTGATTATGATATCGGCGAGCCTGCGCTTGGGGACGATGTGGGTATCGTCGGCGTCGCGATAGTACTTGATGGATCCGCCCGCTTCCAGTTCGGTGAGCTCCACCCGCTCGGCCGGCTCGCCGAGCGCAATCACCACCAGCGGCTTGTAGCGCTCCGGCAGGGCGATGATCTCGGCAACCCGCTCCTTGTCTACCGAGGCGATAATACAGCCGCCGAGACCGTGCTCACGTGCGGCAAGGAGGATGCTCTGTGAAGCGATGCCGACGTCACACCACAGAAACTCGTTCTTGATCGCGATTTCGGTGTCGTGGCACAGCAACAGATACGCGGTGGGGCGCTCAGCGGGCGCAGGGCCATCCCAGTCGGTTAGATACCCGGCCCATTTCAAGGTTGGGTAGATCCGCTCGTTCATCTCATCGGTGTAGGAAAGGTAGTACGCGAGCGGCTGCAAGTTCGCGGTTGAGGGTGAGAACCGCGCGTGGTCGATGAGCTGCTCGAGCGTGTTGCGATCGATCTTCCTCTCGGCGTTGAAACGGCGAAAACTGCGATTGCTTCTGATCAACTCGGTAATCATGATTTCTCGTCACTCCTGTTTCGTGTTATGGTAGTAACCGCAGGATACCATAGTTTTCAGGGGGTTGGAGAACCATGGCGGCTCGGATTCTTATCACCGGAGCAAGTACGGGGATCGGCGCGGCCACCGCCCGGGAGATGGCGCCGGGAAACACCATCTTTCTGCATTACAACACCTCCGAGCGTGAGGCCGGCGAGGTTGCCGTAGCGGTGAAGGAAGCCGGTGGAACGCCGCATCTGCTGCAGGCCGACCTGTCGGAGAAACGCGGGGCGGAGCTGCTCGCCGAACAGATGAACGGGCTCACGGATGCGCTCGACCTTTTGGTGAACAACGCGGGTGGGATCGTGAAGCGTGAGACCCTCGACGAGATGGAATGGGACACGATGGTGGAGACCTTCACCTTGAACGCGTTCTCGACCTTTATGGTAACCAGGTGGATGCTTCCGCTGTTGCGCGCCGGGCGGCGCCCACAGGTCATCAATGTAACCTCGGTTGCGATGCGAACCGGCTCACCTACTGCAATCATGTACGCCTCGAGCAAGGGGGCGGTAGACACCTTCACGCGAGGCGCGGCGAAAACGCTCGCGCCGCAGATTCGCGTGAACGCGATTGCTCCCGGCGTGATCGCCACCCCGTTTCACGACAAGGCGACGAGCCCCGACCAGTTCGAGCAGTTCAAGGCTGCCACGCCGCTACAGATAGTCGGACCACCGGAGGAGGTCGCACAGGCGGTGCGCTTCCTGCATGAGTCGAGCTTCATCACCGGAGCGACGATCGACGTGAACGGCGGCATGCATATGCGCTAGTATGCTATAATTGAGATGTATGCCTCCATTTGAATCGCGCATAGCCGCGAATCTTCAGAATGAAGTCGAGATAATCGTCAACTCAACCCACGACGGGATCATCGCGATCGACGTCGAGGAACGAATAACGCTGTTCAACCGAGCCGCCGAAGAGCTCATTGGGAAGCGCGCCGATGAGGTCCTCGGACGACCGGTGCGCGAAGTAGTGCCGAGCACTCGCCTCCCGGTGGTGCTGCACAGCGGCGAGCCGGAGCTCAACTGGCAGCAGCCGCTCGGTGAGATCACGATTATCACCAGCCGCATGCCGCTTATCGATACGTCCGGAGTCGTGATCGGTGCCTTCGCGGTGTTCCGGGATATCAGCCAGATGGTGGAGCTTGCCGAGCAGATTACCGACCTGCGCGAGATGCGCATCATGTGGGAAGCGATATTCAACTCCACCCAGGACGCGATCTCGGTCGTGAACGAGCACGGCGTACAGATATCGGTGAACCCGGCCTATACGCGAGTGACCGGCTACCCCAAGGACGAGGTGATGGGTCAGCCATGCACGGTGGATATCGCGACCGGCGAAAGCGTGCATATGCGGGTGCTGCGTACCCGGGAGCCGGTCAAAAACGCTCGCCTGCGCGTCGGGCCGCATCGCAAAGAGGTGATTGTTGATGCGGCGCCGATTGTGGTGCGGGGCGAGCTCAAAGGCAGCGTGGCGGTCATCAAAGATCTCACTGAGATCATGCACCTCAACAATCAGCTGCGGACCGCCCACCAGATCATCCGCAAGCTGGAGGCAAAGTACAGCTTCGACGACATCATCGGCAGCTCGCCGAGCTTCGGCCGTGCGGTGGAGAAGGCTAAGGTGGCGGCAAAGACACCGGCGACGGTGCTGCTGCACGGCGAGAGCGGTACCGGCAAGGAGCTCTTCGCGCACGCCATCCATAACGCGAGCGACCGCGCCGACCGCAAGTTCGTCCGCGTGAACTGCGCCTCCTTGAGCGAAGGGGTGCTCGAAAGCGAGCTCTTCGGCTACGAAGAGGGGGCCTTCACCGGAGCCCAGAAGGGCGGCAAGGTCGGGCTGTTCGAGGAGGCTGACGGCGGGACCATCTTTCTCGACGAAATCGGGATCATGAGCCTCAACACGCAGGCGCACCTCTTGCGCGTCCTGCAGGAGAACGAGGTGCGCCGCGTGGGTGGTACGCGCACGATCCCGGTGGACGTCCGGGTCATCGCGGCGACCAATCTGGACCTCAAGGCGGCGATCGCCGACGGCCGCTTCCGCGAGGATCTCTACTACCGGCTGGAGGTCATCCCGATCGAGATCCCGGCGCTGCGCGAACATCGCGACGACATTCCGCAGATCGCCGAGCAGATGGTGCGGCGCATCAACCAGGAGTACGGACGTGCGGTCACCTCGATCTCACCGCGCGCGATAGACGTCCTACGCCGGTACTCCTGGCCCGGCAACATCCGCGAGCTCGAGAACGTGCTACGCAGGGCGATGATCAACCTGAGCCTCTACGAGAACGTCATCTCCGAGATCCACCTGCCGGATCTGGGGCCGGAGTGCGACGCGCCGCCGCCCGCCGGTAGCGAAGGCTGCCTTGAGCCCGAGCCTGAGCCGATTGAGCCGCTCAAGTCGGTGGTCGAAGAGTACGAGGCGGCCTACATAGCCAAGGCGCTCGCGAAGACCGGCGGAAACCGCACCGAGGCTGCTCACCGCTTGGGCGTGGCGCTGCGCACGCTGCAGTACAAGATGCGCCGCTACGGACTGACCGACGATCACAACCAGTAGTGCAGCCTCGATAGTTCTTTACCAGGCGAAAGCGAGGTGCAAAGAAATGCGCCTTTCCCACCAGGTGCGCAAGATTTTGCGCGCAAAAACCTGCCGACTCGCCGGTTCACACTCACCCGTTTCTGCAACGGGCTTAGCAGCCAATCGTATATTCCTTCATCAACGAGAGATACAATCGCAGTGGGGCTTTCGTCCCATTGGTACGAACTTTGCAATGAGGTGTATATGGGCGATGCACAACACGCACAGGGGTTTCGCATTCTGGCGATAAACCCGGGGTCCACCTCCACCAAGGTGGCGGTCTTTGACGATGAGAAGCAGGTTGTTGAGCGCAATCTGGCGCACTCAGTTGAGGAGCTCTCCGAGTATCAGACGATCACCGATCAGTACCCGCTGCGCAAGCGCGTGATTCTCGAGTTTCTCGAGGAGCATCGGATTGGGCTGCAATCGATCAATGCGGTAGTCGGCCGCGGCGGCTTGCTGCACCCAATCGCCGGGGGGACCTACGAGGTCAACGAGCAGATGGTGAACGATCTGCATGTCGGCATTCTCGGCGAGCACGCCTCGAATCTCGGGGGCATCATCGCATCCGAGATTGCAGGCGAGATCGGGGTTCCCGCCTACATCGTGGACCCGGTTGTGGTGGACGAGCTCGACGATGTTGCCCGCGTGGCCGGCATTCCGGAAATCAGCCGCAGCAGCATCTTCCACGCGCTCAACCAGAAAGCCATGGCGCGGCGCGCGGCGGCCGCGCGCGGCGGAAACTACGACGAGCTGAACTTCATCGTGGTGCATCTTGGCGGCGGAACCACCGTGGGGGCGCATCGCCGCGGCCGCGTTGTGGACGTCAACGACGGGCTTAACGGCGAAGGCCCGTTCACGCCTGAGCGCAGCGGCGGACTGCCGGCGCTCAAGGTGTTGAAACTGGCGTTCTCCGGGGAGCACGACCACAACTGGCTCAAAAAACGCATCAAGGGGAACGGCGGCCTCGTGGCCCATCTGGGGACCAACGACGCGCGCGAGGTGCAGCGCCGCATCGACGCCGGCGACCGAGATGCAGCGCTGGTCTTCGAAGCTATGGCGTATCAGGTGGCGAAACAGATCGGCGCGATGGCAGCCGTGCTCGAGGGCAGGGTAGACGCGATTATACTTACCGGCGGCGTAGCGCACAACGAGCAGTTCTGCCGATGGATCGAACAGCGCGTCGGTTTTATCGCGCCGGTGGAGGTCTATCCGGGAGAAGACGAAATGCGGGCGCTCACCGAAGGGGCGCTGCGGGTGCTTCGCGGCGAGGAGAGCGCGAAACAGTATCGAGGCGGTCAATGAAGCGAGTGACCATCGTAACCGGCCATTTCGGAAGCGGCAAAAGCGAGTTCGCGATCAACCTCGCGCTACGGCTGGTTTCGGCGGAGGCTCCGGTCGCGCTGCTCGATCTGGACGTCGTAAACCCCTATTTTCGCTCGCGTGAGCAGCGCGAGTTGCTCGAGCGCAACGCGGTACGGGTCATAGGCAACACCTTCGGCAAGGATGTGGGCGTCGACGTACCGGCGATCTCCGCCGAGGCGTACGGGCCGCTTCAGGACCCGTCGACGTATGCGATCATCGACGCCGGCGGCGATCCGGTGGGCGCCAGGGTCCTCGGAAGCTTCCGCCACGTCCTCCCGCGCGAGAACTGCGAGGTGCTCTGCGTGGTGAATGCCTCGCGTCCGGAGACCCAGTCCATCCAACAGATGCGCCGGCTCATCTCCGGCATTGAGGGCGAAAGCGGCCTGCGGATCACCGGTCTGGTCAACAACACCCACATGCTCGAGCACACCACTACGCGGGAGTTGCGGCGCGGCTTCGAGCTCTGCCGCGAGATCTCCGAGGCGCTCGAGCTGCCGATTCTCTACCACGGTGTGCTGCAGTCGCTTGTTGAGGAACTGCCCGGCGATTGGCCGGGGGAGCTAGTCCCGATTGCCATGTATCTGCGTGAAGCGTGGATGCACGGCTCTTGATACCAAGGAGGAGAGTATGGCCAAAGCCAGAGGAAACGTATTCTTCGATAACGACCGGTGCAAGGGGTGTGAGCTCTGTACGACCGTGTGTCCGGTAGACATCATCACGATAGACCGCAACACCATCAATAAGAAAGGCTATCACCCGGCTCACGTAACGCAGCCGGAGAAGTGTATCGCCTGCGGCAACTGCGCGCTTGTGTGCCCGGATCTCGTGATCACGATCGAGCGGGTCGCATAGCCTGAGGAGGGTGTAATGGATAAGGTATTGATGAAAGGAAACGAAGCGCTGTGCGCGGCCGCGATCCGCGGCGGTTGCCAGTTTTTCTTCGGTTACCCGATAACCCCACAGAATGAGATTCCTGAGTATATGTCGCGCGAGCTCGGCCGAGCGGGCGGGACTTTCCTGCAGGCTGAAAGCGAGGTTGCGGCGATCAATATGGTCTATGGCGCCGCCGGCGCCGGCGCCCGGGTCATGACCTCGAGCTCCTCGCCCGGTATCGCATTGAAGCAGGAGGGCATCAGCTACATCTGCGGTGCCGAGCTACCCTGCGTGATCGTAAATATTTCGCGTGGCGGACCCGGCCTCGGCGGTATACAGCCCTCGCAGGCTGATTACTTCCAGGCGACGCGCGGGGGCGGTAACGGAGACTATTATCTGCTGGTCTTCGCGCCGGCAAACATCCAGGAAGCGGCTGATCTGATGATCGAGGCCTTTGACCTTGCCGACCTATACCGGATGCCGGTGATGATTCTCGGCGACGGCATGCTCGGGCAGATGATGGAACCGGTGGTGTTCAAGGAGCGCAAGCCGCGCGACCTGCCGCAAAAGGACTGGGCCACTACCGGCACTGCCGGCAAGCGCAAGCCCAATATTATCAACTCGTTGCGGCTTGATCCGGCTGAGCTGGAGAACCTGAATATCCGCCTCCAGGAGAAGTACGCCCAGCTTAAGGCGAACGAGGTGCGCTATGAGACGCACCAGACCGAGGACGCCGAGCTTGTGTTTGTGGCGTACGGAACTTCGTCGCGCATCGTGAAGAACGCGGTAGCGGTAATGCGGGCCAACGGCCTCAAGGCCGGGCTGATCCGCCCGATTACGCTCTGGCCGTTTCCCGAGCAGGCGTTCGAGGAGCTCCCCGATTCGTTGCGGGCGCTGATGTCGGTGGAGCTGAGTCACGGGCAGATGATCGACGACGTAAAGATTGCAGCGCGCGGGCGTTGGCCGGTTGGGTTCTACGGACGCTCCGGGGGGATGATCTTCACGCAACAAGAGATTGTTGAAGCCGGCGAGAAGCTGCTTCGGGAGGTGTCGCATGTCAGTGGTGTTTGAGAAGACCAAAGGATTGACTGAGAAGGAGTTTCACTACTGCCCGGGGTGTACGCACGGGATCATTCACCGGCTCGTAGCTGAGGTGCTCGAAGAGATGGATCTTCTCGGCGACGCCATCGGAGTAGCGCCGGTGGGCTGTGCGGTGCTCGCCTACGACTACTTCAACTGCGATATGCACGAGGCGGCGCATGGGCGCGCTCCGGCGGTGGCGACCGGCGTGAAGCGCGCGCTTCCCGAAAAAACGGTGTTCGCATACCAGGGTGACGGTGACCTTGCTTCAATCGGCACGGCTGAGATCGTACATGCGGCGCACCGCGGGGAGAACATCACCGTGATCTTCGTCAACAACGCAATCTACGGCATGACCGGCGGCCAGATGGCGCCCACCACGATGATCGGGCAGCGGACTACCACATCGCCGTTCGGTCGTAACGCCGAGCAGACCGGCGCGCCGATCCGCATCGCCGAGATGCTTGCGACAATCGAAGGCGCAAGCTTCATTGAGCGCACGTCGGTGCATAACCCGGTGCATATCCGCAAAGCAAAGAAGGCGATCCGCACGGCGTTTGAATGCCAGCAGAATCGCAAGGGGTTCTCGATGGTCGAGGTGCTCTCTACCTGCCCCACGAACTGGGGAATGTCGCCGCTGGCGTCCCTCGGATGGGTCGCCGAAAACATGATTCCGTACTATCCGCTCGGAAACTTCCGCAACCCGGACAAGGAGGCGTAGCACTATGAACGAGAAGGTGATCTGCGCAGGGTTCGGCGGACAGGGGGTAATGTCGCTCGGGCGTCTGATCAGCTACACCGGTATGCGCGTCGGCATGGAGGTCTCGTGGTTGCCTTCTTACGGGCCCGAGATGCGGGGAGGCACCGCTAACTGCCACGTGATCGTTTCCGATACCCTGGTTGGGTCACCGGTGATCTCGCACGATGCCACCGCGGTGCTCGCGCTGAACTACCCGTCGATGGTGAAGTTCGAGCACGAGCTCATTGAGGGCGGGTATATGTTCTACAACAGCTCGCTGATCGAGGAGGCGCCCGGCCGCAAGGGCATCACGGCGATCGCAGTTCCGTCGAACGAGATTGCGAGCGAAGTCGGTGACCTGCGCGTCGCTAACATGGTGATGCTCGGAGCGTATATCGCCGTCTGTCGCCCGTTCACGCTGGAGGATGTGGTCGAGGCGCTGCGGGAAGTGTTTGGGCCCGGCAAGGAGAAGTTCATCCCGCTGAACGAAACGGCGATCAAGCGCGGGATCGAGGTAGCCGAGAAAGCCGCCGTCGGCAGCTGAAGGTGGACGGTAGCCGATGGCGCACCGCAGCTGACGGTAGACCGCAGCTGAAGGTAGACCGTAGCTGAAGGTAGACCGCAACTGAAGCGAGAGCTGGCTCAACCGGTAAGGAGCAACCGGTAAGGAGGGGGGAATGATGCGTGATTTCAAGGCGCTTCGCGATGCCGCCCGCGCCCTTGGGGGGCGACGGCTTGCGGTGGCATATCCGCACGATCAGGACTCGCTGCAGGCCGTGGTTGCGGCCGCCGACCAGGGGCTTGTTTCGCCGGTGTTGATTGGGGATCGCGACACGATGGCGCCGGTGGTGGAGAGCCTTGGGGCGAGCATCGACCAGTTCGAGATTGTGGCGGCGCTCACGCCTGAGGAGGCGGCCGATACTGCCGCGCGGATGGTGGGGGCCGGCGAGGCGGACGCGCTGATGAAGGGTCTGCTCGACACCTCGGTGATCCTGAAATCGGTTCTGAAGAGCGAGTACGGCCTGCGGGGCGAACGGCTGCTGAGCCATGTGGCGCTGTTCTCGGTGCCGAGCTATCCGCGGCCGCTGCTTCTCAGCGACGCGGCGATGAACATCGCGCCCGGTTTGGATCAAAAACGCGAGATCATTCTGAACGCAGCCGAGGTGGCGCACGCGCTGCAGATCAGCGAGCCGAAAGTGGCGATGCTATGCGCCAAAGAGAAAGAGGATCCGAAGATGCAGGCGACCGTCGACGCCGCCGCGCTCGCGAAACTCAACCGCGAAGGACAGCTCGGCGGCTGCGTGGTGAGCGGCCCGCTTGCGCTCGACAACGCGGTGTCTGAGGACGCTGCCAGGCAGAAAGGGATCAGCGACCCGGTTGCCGGCCGCGCCGATATTCTGATCGCCCCGGCGATTGAGGTCGGGAACGCGCTCTACAAGGCGCTTGCGCTGCTCGCCGGCGCCGATGCCGCCGGGATCATCGTCGGCGCGCGCGCCCCGGTGGTGCTGACCTCGCGCGCCGACAGCACCGCGGTGAAGCTCGACTCCATCGCGCTTGCAGCGGTCTACGCCGCTTATCACGGAGCCCGCTGAGGTTCGGCCCCGGGCGCGAAGCTCCCGCCGCGCGGGGCGGCCCGTCGGGCGGGGTGACCTACCGGGCGGGGTGACCTACCGGGTGGGGTGACCTACCGGGTGGGGTGACCTACCGGGTGGGGTGACCTACCGGG
>PUPD01000283.1 GCA_003552985.1 Spirochaetaceae bacterium | reverse complement strand
CGAGCCAATCGATGATGCGCTGATCGAAGTTGTCCCCGCCGAGATGCGTATCGCCGTTGGTCGCCTTGACCTCGAACACGTTGTCGCCGAGCTCGAGGATCGAGATATCGAACGTACCGCCTCCCAGGTCGTACACCGCGATCGTCTGCTCACCGGCCTTCTTGTCGAACCCGTACGCGAGCGCGGCGCCCGTTGGTTCGTTTACAATGCGCTTCACCTCCAGCCCCGCGATGCGCCCAGCGTCTTTGGTCGCCTGCCGCTGCGAATCGTTGAAGTAGGCCGGGACGGTGATTACCGCCGCATGCACCTCTTCACCGAGGTACTCTTCGGCGGTCTGCTTCATCTTCTGCAGGATCGCAGCCGAGATCTCCGGCGGCGAGTACTGCTTGTCCTCGACCTGAACGCGCACGTCGCCGTTCTCGCTCTTGACGACATGATACGGCACCATCCCAATCTCATCACGAACCTCGTCATAGCGGCGTCCCATGAAGCGCTTGATCGAGGTCACGGTGTTTTCCGGATTCGTCACCATCTGGTTCCGCGCCGGCTGGCCGAGCAAACGCTCGTCTTTATTGGTGAAGGCTACCACCGACGGCGTCGTGCGGCCGCCTTCCGCGTTCTGAATCACCACCGGATCCCCATGCTCCATGATCGCTACGCAGGAGTTGGTTGTTCCGAGGTCGATTCCGATTGTCTTCGTTCCCTTAGCCATAAACTTCCTCCTCCGCACAACCGGGGGCTCAAGCGCCCCCGGATGCGTGAGTGTTCTCGTTATTCTATCTGTGCACCCTATTCTGACAACGCCGCGAGGGCGCCATCCGATTCCGCCGTCAACCGGCCTTCACTTCAATGCGGCGCGGCCTGACGGCCTCTTTCAGACGCAGTGTTAGCAGTAGCACCCCGTTCTCCAAGCTTGCCTCGATCTTCTCGCGATCGATAGTGTCTCCCACCGTGTATACCTGCCGGAAGTCACCGCGGCGGCGCTCGCGAACAAGCGGGTGCGCGCCCTCCGGCAGATCTGCTCTGCGCCCGTAGACCACCAGCTGATCGCCCTCAACATGGATGTCGAGGTTATCCTTTGTCACACCGGGCATCTCCAGACGGAGATACACTACCCCGTCCTCTTCCCATATCGTCCCGATCGGACGTACCGTTGCCGTTGTTCTCTGCAGTTCCTGGGTTGCCATATGCTCCTCCTTCTAAGCGACTCGCCGATTAGCTGCTCTTGATATCTATGCGGCGCTGCTTCGCTTCATCACGCTTCGGTACCGTTACCGTCAACACACCGTCCTTACAGGTTGCCGAAACCTTCTCGGCGTCAATGCCCTGCGGCAGCGAAACCGTTCGCTGTAAGTTTCCGTACCAGATCTCATCACGATAGAGCTTGCGGTTCTTCTTCTGCTGTTCCGCCTCGCCGACCGGCGGCTTCTTCTCGCCCTTGAGGGTCAGCACGTTGTTGGCGAGCGTAAGCTCGATCTGGTTCTCGCTCACTCCGGGCAGATCGCACAGCAGTTCAAAGCGGTCGTCGTACTCCATAATGTCGACGCGCGGTGCAGCCGGGCGATCCAGCAGTCCCGGACCCAACTCCGCCGACTCCGGTTCAAATAGTCGGTTGATTTCATCCTGCAGCCAGTCAAAATATGAACCGGTTGTACTCGGCATTCCGTTCGGCATTCGCATCGGTCTCATAGCATCATCCTCCTGGCTTACTGGTTCATTATTGCCGGACACAAACTACTAAGCAAAAAGGGTGCCAATTTATAGGACGATTGTAATTTATTTGTAGACATAGAGATAACTTAGACCTTCTCATGGCTGCCCGGCACGCTGAGCGACCCAAATGAGTCAAAAAAACTCACGGCATCTCAGGCGTTGCGTAGCTGATTCTTTTTGACACAGCAAGACGCGATTGGTTCACCGGGCTGACGCAGAGTGATCCGCATGCTATAGTGCCGCGCATGAGAGCTGAGGAGCGAGTAGAACGCGTGCGCGAGAAGATGCGGAGCGCCGGGTTGAATGCCTATATTGTCTACGGCACCGACCCGCACCAGAGCGAGTACATACCGGCGCACTGGCAGCTGCGCCACTGGCTGACCGGCTTTCACGGCTCGGCCGGGACTGCGCTCGTGACCGGCGAGGAGGCTGCGCTCTGGACCGACTCGCGCTACTATCTCGAAGCCGAACAGGCGCTCGAGGGAACACCGTTTCGACTACAGCGCGCGGATGATCCGGACACCCCCAGTCTGCCTGCCTATCTTGCCGAGCGGCTCCCGCACGGCGCGCGTGTGGGCTGCGCAGCAGAGACGCTTGCGCTCCAGGAGGATCGCCGCCTACGTGCCGCACTCGAGCCGCACGGGATCAGCTTCACGACCGGTGAGGATCTGGTTGCGGCCATATGGGGCGAGCGCCCGGTTCTGCCGACCGAAGCGGCGTTCGAATTCTCCGATAAGCGCGCCGGGCTCAGCCGAAGCGCGAAGCTTACTCGGGTGCGCGAGGCGATTGCGCGCCACCGGGCTGACGCGCTTCTGGTCACCGCCCTCGACGATCTCGCCTGGACGCTGAACCTGCGCGGCGCCGACGTTCCGCACAACCCGGTCGTGTTCGCGTATCTGCTTTTGGAACGCACAAGCGCACGGCTTTTCATCGATCCGCGGAAGCTCAATTCGGCACTGCGTGAACGGCTGCGTGAAGCCGGCGTCGATTGCTACGCCTACGACGAGGTGCCGTCCGCGCTTCGCTCACTCTCGGAACACACCGCGCTGATGGCCGACCCTGCCGGCATCAATATGCGCCTGGTGCAGGCTCTGCCGCCGACGGTCAGATTGGTGGAGGAGCCCTCGCCGGTGGCACGGCTCAAAGCGGTCAAGAACAGCCGCGAGCTCACCCAGCTCAACGCCTGTCTTCACAAAGACGGCGTAGCGATGGTTGAGTTTCTGCATTGGCTGGCGACCACCTGGCCGCGCGAGGAGGTGACCGAGCGCAGCGCCGCTGCCCGGCTGTTTGAGCTTCGCTCGGCACAACCTGAGTTCATCGGCAACAGCTTTGAGCCGATCTCGGCCTTCGGCGGACACGGCGCCATAGTCCACTACCGCACCAGTGAGGCAACCGACCGCGGCCTCGAGGCCGGGGGACTGTACCTAATCGACTCCGGGGGGCAGTACCTCGACGGCACAACCGATATCACTAGAACGGTGGCGATTGGGAAGCCGGACGATCGCATGCGCACCGATTACACGCTTGTGCTGCAGGCGCATATCGCGCTTGCGACCACGCCGTTTGTGTACGGCACCACCGGCACACAGCTCGACGCGGTTACCCGTGCAGTGCTCTGGCGTCACTATCGCAACTACGGGCACGGTACCGGACACGGGATCGGCTTCTTCCTCAACGTGCACGAGGGCCCGCAACGCATCTCGACCAAGTGGAACTCCGTGCGGCTTGAACCGGGGATGGTGATGTCTAACGAGCCGGGCATCTACCGCTCGGGCGCGTACGGGATCAGAATCGAGAACATGGTGGCGGTAGCCGCCGACCGGGAGAACGCCTTCGGGTCGTTTCTCAGGCTTGAGACGCTCACCTTGTGCCCCCTGGACCGAACGCTGATCGAGGTGGCGATGCTCAGCGCATATGAGCGCGGCTGGGTGAACCGCTACCATCAACAGGTCTACCAGGCGCTTGCGCCGCATCTGGACACCGACGCGCGCGCGTGGTTATCGGAGCAAACCGCAGCGCTATGACGCATATTGACACACAGAGGCTCCTTTGTCGCTGTCACAACCGTCGATTCCCTCGATTAAATCGATATTCTTTTATCTGATTTTGAAGAATACCCCTTGCGCGCGCCGGGAATAGGGCTTATAGTGGGGACTAAAGCGGCGAGCGTCGGCATTGACAATTTGGCCGTTAATCCGGTAGTCCGGGTCCAGGGAATGACGTGAACGCGGATAGTGTACAGCGGCGTATCGGACTTCTGTTTGCCGCCTCCGGAACCGTTTTCGCCATCATCAATGGGGCTCTTGTGGCCGAGATGGTGGAGGATAACTCCCTGCTCACGGTCGTCACGCATCCCCGCCTCCTGCGTGTCCTCGGCACAACCGCCGGGTTCTTTGTCACCGGGGTCGTCTGCACCCAGTTCACCCAGGTATTACAGATCGGGATCCTCGTCTCGCTCGGCCTTACTACCCATCTCGTGTTCCGCAGCCACGCGTTCTTCGGAATAGGCATAATGCTGATGGCCGTCATCCTCGCCTACAAGTACGGCTATCTAGAGGCCTACCTCAAGACCAAGCTCACGGTCCTCGCATTGGCGGCTTTCGCCGCGGCAGTGCTGTCTTCGGGCTCGCCTTCAACGCCGGTGCTCCTTGGAGCTCTAAACTCGGTCGGGTTTATGGTGCTGTTCATCGCGGTGATCGGGATCGCGTTCGACGAGGAGTTGCGCAGGCTCAGCCGCTACAACGCCGAGCTGCGCCGCGAGCTGAAGAAGTCAGAGCAGGCTGTGAAGATCGCCCAACACACCGGCGGTCTGGTCCACAACCTGCGTAATGACCTTGGGCTCATTTACGCCAGCCTTCAGGTGGCGCGGCTGACGGCCGACGAAACCTCCCACCTGGACGAAATCGAGTCCAAGCTCGAACGACTTTCGGGCCGGGTCGATCGCATCATGTACGCCACCAAGTGTTCTGAGATTCAGGAGCCCCAGAACATCGATCTCGATCACCTGCTCGCTTCGGTGGTGGAAGGCTTCCAGGTGGAGCGTGACTTCCGGCGCCGCGTCAAGGTCAACTTCCAGTTCAACGGCAATGTCTACATTCGCGCCGTCCCGTCGGATCTGAGCCAGATGTTCGAGAACCTGATCAGGAATGCCTACGAAGCAATCAAAGCCCACGAGGAGGTGCTGACCGAGCGCGGCCAGTTGGGTCGGATATCGGTACGCACCGAGATGCAGGAGGGCGTGGTGCTCGCCACAATCAGCGACAACGGCATCGGGATGGAGAACACCTCGATATCTTCGTTCCACGTCGGCCGTACCACCAAAGAGCAGGGCAACGGCTACGGCATGGTCTACGTGATCGACACCATCGAGCAGTACGATGGGTCGATCGAGATCACGAGCACACCCGGCGTCGGCACGTCAGTGCGGCTGAGCTTCGGCCGCGCGGTGACTATTCCGTGTGATGCTCCCCAGATCGTTCAAGAAATCCGGTGATCATCTCGGTCTTGGTATCCTTTAAGCAGCGCGAGAGCGAGACTTTGTAGAGGTGCGGGTTGATGATCCGCTTGTAGGTGTCGTCGAACCGGTCGAGCTCTTCCTGAGCGTACGCCCGTATTTTAGGTAAGCTTGGGGCCGCGCCCACGCGACTGCCTGCCTTCATCTTGCAGCTCAGAAGCGGGCGGTGTGCTTTCGGCAGCTTCATCGTGAACCAGCACGAGTCTATCTGCGGATGATAGAATACCAGTTGACCGGTATCCGGAATTTCCTCGTGCTCGAACGCGATGAGATCGGCAAGCGGCTGCCCACCCTCGTCGTAAAACCGGTGCACCTGTTTGACGCCGGGATTGGTAGTCTTCCCGGGATGCTCGGAGAGCTTCATGGTAGCGCGTAGCTCGCCGTCGTACTGCTTGGCCGCCAGTTTGTATACGCCGGTCAGCGACGAGTCGGTACCTCCGGTAACCAGGTTCGTACCAACCCCCCAGAGATCAACCGGCACATTGCGGGAGACCAACTGGTCGATGATTTCCTCGGTGAGCTCGTTCGAGACTGCGATCTTGGCATCGTGCAAGCCGGCGCGGTTCAACTCCTCGCGCGCCTTACGGCTGAGATACTCGATATCGCCGCTGTCGATCCTGATCCCGAAGCTGTGCCCGGCCGCCTGTAGCTTTTTACCCACCTTGATGGCGTTCGGCAGCCCACTGTTGAGCGTGTCGTAGGTGTCGATCAAGAGAATGCTACGCTCGGGATAGAGCGCCGCGTATTTCTCGAAGGCCTCGAGCTCGTCCTCAAAGGCCATCACCCAGGAGTGCGCCATCGTCCCACTGACCGGGATTCCGAACAAGCGGCCGGCGAGCGTGTTGGAGGTTGCAACCGCTCCCCCGATAAAAGCCGCCCGGCTGGCGGCAAGCGCGCCGTCGCGGCCCTGCGCACGGCGCAATCCGAACTCCACGATCCGTCCTTCACGGGCGGCGCTCTTGACGCGCGCGGCTTTTGTGGCTATCAGCGTCTGGAAGTTGAGGGTGTTGAGCACCATCCCCTCGATGATCTGCGCCTCTATGATACTGGAATGCACGCGCAGTAGCGGTTCCTGAGGAAAGACCACGCTTCCTTCGTCCATCGCATAGAGGTCGCCGGTGAAGCTGAACTCACGCAGATACTCGAGAAACTCCGGCTTAAACATGCCGAGACCTCCCAGGTATGCGATGTCATCATCGGTGAAGTGCAACGCCTCGAGCTGCTCGACCAGGTCGCCCAAGCCGCCAAACACCGAGAGGCTGCCTCTGAACGGCGGGCGACGGAAGAACATATCAAACACCGCCTGCTGGTCCATGCCGTGCAGGAAATAGCCTTGGGCCATTGTCAGCTCGTACAGGTCGGTGAACAGCGCCGAGGCCCGGGCGCGAGGATACGCGCGGACGTGGTCGAGGTGTTCCATGGCTCAGAGCTCCGCCGATGAGGTAATGGTCGCGCCGTTGGCACGCATAGTATCGAGCGCTTTCTCCACGCTTCCGGCCGGCTGATCTACCCCGCGCACCGCGTCCTCGATTACGGTCACCTCATAGCCGAGCCGCAGCGCATCGGTGACCGAGTAAAACACGCAGACGTCGGTAGCGATCCCACAGATGTAAAGATACGTTACCTGAAGCTCGCGCAGATAGCCGTCGAGCCCGGTCGGGGTCTTATGGTCGTTCTCGAAAAATGCCGAGTACGAGTCCAGGTCCGAGCGTGTGCCTTTATGCAGCACCAGCTGCACCGGCTTCTGATCCAGACTGGGGTGGAACTTCGCTCCCCTGGTGCCCTGAACGCAATGATCCGGCCAGAGCAATTGCTCTCCGTACGAAACCGGCACCGAATCGAACGGCTCCTTCCCCGGGTGATTGGAGGCGAATGAGATATGGTCAGGCGGATGCCAATCCTTCGTTGCAACGACAACCGGGAAACCCGGGGCCAGGCCGTTGATTACCTCGGCGATACGGTCTCCCTCATCTACCGCGAGGCTCCCGCCCGGGCAGAAGTCGTTTTGGAGATCGACGATCAGGAGAGCCTCGTTTCCGGCTCGTTCATTCGAAGCCATAGTGATCCTCCCTTTCTTACTCATGCATAATAGCAAAATGACGCTGCTGTGCAACCGTCGGCCTCGGCAAAACGTCTCTGCCGGCTTGACTGCGGTTGCCGATTGAGTATACCATCGACACAAGCTTTGCCCGATTTTGGACTTCTTTTGCTTGAACACCTGATCTCAAAAAATAGGAGAATATGGTGCCGAGAAGTGATCACCGACACTCGGTACTCGACAGCTCACCGGAGTTCATGGAAAATCTTGACGCTACGGTCGAACAGCTGTTGTCCGCAGACGGGGTTCAATCCCAGCGTCTGGCAGCTCAGCTGATAGAAGAGCTGTGCGACGTTCCGCTACCCGGCGAGATAGCGCGCGAGAAGGTACGGGAGATACAATCGTATCGGGAACAGCTTGCCGAGACCCTCGGGCGCCCGCTTGACTTCCGCGTAGCCGCGCTCGACTACTTCATTGAACATGATCGACGCCTGCACAATCCGCGAGTGATCGAGCTCGACCGGTTTCGCGAGTATGAGGTCCGGAGCACGGTCGACCCCCTCACCGGCGTGTATAACCGGCGATACTTGCACGAGGTGCTTGAGCGGGAAACCAGCCGCGCGAGGCGCTACGGACATACGTACGCGGTCTTGTTTCTGGATATCGATGACTTCAAGCGCGTCAACGACCAGCACGGGCACCAGGTCGGGGACGAGGTGCTGGTGGCGTTTGCGCGCGTGCTCGAGCACCACCTGCGCGAGGAGGACGTCGCTACCCGTTACGGGGGCGAGGAGTTCGTCGCGGTTCTTCCGGGTACTACCGGTCAGGGAGCCCTGCAGGTAGCCGAGCGCGTACTCAGCGCGTGTCGTGCCGAAGTATACCCGGGAGAAGTGGAGATTACCATTTCGGTCGGGGTGGCGGAGTTTCCCGCCGACGGCGCATCGGTACAGGAGATTCTGGCGAAAGCCGATCAGTACCTCTATGCCGCCAAGCTCGCGGGCAAGAACCGGGTGATCGGTCGCCTTCAGGACCAGCGGCGGTTCTCGCGCTATCGCACCACCTTCCCCATTGTCGCCGAGATCGGAGCTGATTCGGTCCCGGGCGCGATGTTCGACGTCTCACGGGAAGGCGCACTGCTCGCGCTGCAGCAGCCACTGCCGGTAGGCGGACACGTCACAATCAGACTCGATAGTCATCCGAAAGATATCCCGCCGCAGTTCTCTGCGCAGGTCATGTGGAGCGGCGTGCACGGCGGGCTTGCCTACACTATCGGCATCAAGCTACGCACGCCGCAGCTAGACCTTGTCAAGCTTGCGCGCAACGGCGACAGCGATCACCGCACAACGATGTAACCCCCTCCTCGCGCGGACGGAGTTCTTGACGCCCCATAGACCGGGTGATATAACTGAAACTTATCGTTAGGAATGCTTCAAAATGCTACATTTTGCTCTATCCTGTAGCAATAAACAGAGGAGTGCACACCAATGCGGGAAATCATGGGACACACAGCCGGCCGCGTGTACCTGGCAGTGCTGCTGCTGTCGATCGTGGCGATGATCGCGTTTATCGTCACCGGCGGGCTGGAAACGCCTGCCGGCGAGGAGCCGTTCCTGTTGTTCGGCTGGATGACGATGTCGCTGGTGGCAGGCGCGATTTTCGTCATTGTCTGGCTGATTGCGTATCTGATCTATTTCTTTCGCTTCTGGCCGTACCGCTGACGGCAGGCATTGGAGGGTTCCATGGGCTTTGAAATCATTTCGCTTACCGCTTTCGGCCTGGTCATCATCGGGCTGGCGGCGTACGGGTACAAGATCTCGGCAAAGACCGCCGAGGACTATATGCTGGCCGGCCGCACTATCGGCGTGGTCGTCATGTTCTTCTTCGTCCTGTTCGCAATCTCCTCGAGCTGGACGTTCTACGGCTTCCCCGGCATGCTGTATCTACACGGCCCGGGATACGTGTTCTTCATCTGGGGCTCAGTCGCCGGCTTCGCGGCCCTGTACATGTTCCTCGGCCCGCGGCTATGGGCGCTCGCGAAGATCAACCGCTTCCTTTCGCCGGTTGAGGCGCTCGCCGAGCGCTACGAGTCGAAAGGGCTCCGGATGGTGCTTGCGCTGAGCATCCTCGCCTTCATCGTACCCTACGTCGGCATCCAGCCGCTTGGAGTAGGGGCGGGGTTCCAGGCGTTGACCGGCCTGCCCACCATCTGGGGAGCCACCTACACCGTGATACTGCTGGTAGTGCTGGTGCTGCTCGGCGGAATGCGCATCGTCGCCTGGGTGAACATCTTCCTGGGTGCCGTTTACGTCACCGCGCTGTTGGGGTCACTGATCTGGATCGTGCAGGCGGCGGTTCCCGGCGGGCTTCCCGGGGCTGCCGAGCGCCTGATGGAGATTGACCCGCAGCTGCTGACTACGCCCGGGCCTTTCGGAGAGTTCTCCCCGGTTCTGGTTGCCGGCACGTTTGTTGTCGGGCTGCTTGCCTTCAGCTGGCCACACGTCGTAATCGGCGCAATGACCGCGCGCGACAAGCACCTGTTCAAGTGGTTCCCGCTTCTGGTGTTCGTGTTCGGGGGGTTGTTCTTCTACATCATCCCGTTCATCTGGGGATCCTTGGCGGCGCCTTCAATTATTCCCCCAGCCGAACTCGCCGAACGGGCCGCGGCTGCGGGCAGTACGCTGGAGATTGAAGCCGACCGCGTGGTGCAGACCATCATCACGTGGAGACTTCCCGGCTGGTTCGGCGTGTTCGTCCTGATGGGCGTGGTTGCGGCAGCGGTCTCGACTGCGGCAGTGCAGCTTATGACCTCGAGCATCATCGTCGCCCGTGACGTGGTGCAGGGCATCTTTAAGCCGGACGCATCTGATAAGCAGATCACCACCTGGGCGCGCTGGTCGGTGATCGTAATCGTGGTTCTGAGCCTTACGGTGTCCATTATCGACACCGGACTGATGGCCCTGTACCTTACCGATGTTTCTATTCCGGGGTTCGCGCAGTGGGCGCCGGCGCTCGTCGGTGGGTTGTTGTGGAAACGCGGAACGCGCGAGGGCGCGATTGCCGGCACCGCCGTCGGGGTCATCTATCTGGCGCTCGGGCTGCTGATCACTCCCGGGGGAAGCAGGGTCCTCCTGCTGGATCTGCACCCCATCGTACCGACGTTGCTCGTCAATCTCATTGTTTACGTGGTGGTCAGTCTGCTTACGCCGGAGCCGTCTGAGGAGATCCATACCCAGTTCTTTGACGAAGTCGACGAGTTTTTGCGTTCGGAGAGTTAAATGTCTGATAAGTGGAGAGTGTTCTATAACCCAAAAGGAGACACCGCCGACGTCTTGGCCTATCCTTCGGCCTTGGTTGAAGGGCGCATCGCCGGGAAGTATATGCTATCCGGCGAGGAGCTTTCCAACTCATTAGTGGTGCAGAACGTCAAGCGCCGTGGCATCCTTGCCGGTGCCGACGTGAAGATTGAGCGTGAAGCCGCGCGGAAGAACGATATCGATGTCGCGTATGCCGCGCGCGGAGGGCGCGGCTCGCCGCAGCCGTACGGGTCGATCACGCTCTCGCAGCTGATGGCCAAGGGCTCGCGCAAGTTCAAGGCGACCGACCGTGACCCTGAGGAACCGGCGGTTCTACTCTACACCTCCGGTACAACCGGGAAGCCGAAGGGGGTTACTCTCACGCACCGCAATTTCATCGTACAGTGCCGCGATGTGGTCACCGAGATCCTGGCGCTCACCGATAAAGACACGGTGATCGGCGTGCTTCCGCTCTTTCACGTCTACGGGCTCGCCAACGGCCTGGTCTCGGCGGTGTACTTTG
>PUPD01000180.1 GCA_003552985.1 Spirochaetaceae bacterium | reverse complement strand
GAACCGGACAATCCGTGAGCTATGCAGCGGGCGATGACGGTGACTTGCAAATGGGCGTTCCGTGGCCGATCCCCCGTTTTACGGGGAACATCGACAATACCGTAACCGATACCCTTACCGGGCTCATTTGGACAGAGGATGCCAACGCGCCAGGTCCCGTCGCCTGCGCGAACACCGGTGTGGAAATGACCTGGACGGAGGCACTGAACCACATTGCCTGCCTGAATACAGAAGCTTACATCGGCTTTGACGATTGGCGACTCCCGAATGCCTTTGAACTAGCGAGCCTCTTTAACGCAGGCGTGGAAGACTCTGCCGATTGGTTGACGGACGAGGGGTTTGCCGACGTCTCCGCAAACCGCTATTGGACATCGACTACGTATGCGCCGAAATCGCTGGATGTCAATGCGTGGGTAATGGAGGGGCGCGGTCCCATGCAAGGGGTGCAAAAGGGAGCCGGGTCCCGGGTTTGGCCTGTACGGTAACGGTGAGGCGAACCTAATCACTTTTGGTCCAGGGCCGCGTCCCAGCCGTCACCTGAGGCCGTCACCGCGTACTTGTCGAGTACTTTTTGTCAAGGGTCCCATCTCGATAGCCTCCGCTGCGCCCGTTATCGCCTACTCCCGGTTAACAGGAGTATCAGGTTCCGGCACGGCGCTGAGAACCGCATTCCGCAGCGAAAAACAGTGTAAGCGCCGGAGAAACCCTGTATAATTGAGGCGGACAACGCTTGTGATTACGCAACATGAGTGATCCGGGAGCGTGTGAGGGCTGCCGTGAAAAGGTTGTCGTTCGTGATCCTTGTCGTTCTCTTCAGCAACGCTGTGTTCCCCGCCAATGCGATGCACATACATCCTGACCGCAAAGCATGTACTCAAACCGGCCAGGTGCCTTCACGCGCCGTACCACAAGATAATCGGCTTCTGACCCCCTGCTCGGTACTGGTTGCTCAGGGTGCCGTTTCTCCAAACCCTTGCTGTAGGGCAAACAAACGATGGACACGGCCGGAGCAATTATAACCGCGTTTGCTGTGGGCGAGGAGGCAAACATGAAGAGAAGACGGATCGTTGCATCAGCGCTCTGTGCATCCGCACGCACAGTGGGAACCCTTTGCAATCCGAGACACCGGCGCCGCCGGCGGACTTGTCCTCCACGACAAGGGCGACTACTCAGACGGCTGGCGATATCTGGAAGCGATGCCGCGGGGACTACTGTGGCAAGCGGCCGGCAGAATACGTTGAGCATGATAGACTGCTTCGGACCGGGCAGTGACTGCGCGGCTCAGCTCTGTCACAGACTGTCTCATGCGCGCTGCGAGGACTGGTTCCTGCCGTCCAGAGATGAACTTGAGCTGATGTATAAGAGGCTGCACGCGCAGCGTCAGAGCCGTCCGTGCCTTCTGAAGCGCGCCGATTGTATCGAAGCCTTGGGCGGGACTTGCGCGAACAGCCGAACGGAGGTGCGTGAAAATGTATGCTATGATACCGATCAAGTTGTTTCCAATAGCGTCAGTGCTGCCCGCCTTGGCGATGATCTGTATCGGGTGCACCATGAACTCCTCGGACGAGCCTATCACCAGAGACGATCACGGCAGGCCGCGGCCATCCTGCGGTCGAACCTATGACGGTAGGGTAAGTGATCAATTCCCGCAGCTCGCCCCTGGAATGTCCGCCGAGTGGGACGATCCAGTCAAGCTCGCCGCCTCCGTCAATACCAACTGTCTGGAAGACGCTGTTAGAATCAGCGCATGCGGCGAGGAACTGTACTTCATGTACGCCGAGGATCTGCTGAGCGAGCTCGGCGGCGCGATGCTCTCGTTTCCCAACGGAACCTATGTTGTTAACCGAACGGCGGGAGGTCCAACAGAGTTTTCCCACCCAACGTTCTACGAGCTCGGTTTAGGCGTCGACCTGTCACTCGACGGCAAGATCAGCTTCACGCTCGACCATTCGAAGGTCTACTTCCACTCGAACCGAGCCGACAACCTTGGCTACAGTCAGGGATACAACGATTACCTCGACATCTATGTCGCGCCGGTAATCGGCGGCGTACCCGGAGTTGCGCGCAACCTAGGTAAGCCGGTGAACTCGGTATACCCGGACGGCGAGGCGGGACTGCACCCCGACGGCGTGACGCTCTACTTTGCATCACTGCGCCCGGGACCGCTCGGCTACCACGGGGGAGCCGGACAAGGTAACCTGTGGCGCTCCACCTGGAACGGCTCCGCCTGGAGCGAACCGGAGTTCCTGCCGTTTCCGATCAACCGCCCGGCAAGCGAGCAGAAGCAACCGTCGTTTGCAAGCCATGACGGTACGCTGTACATGTACTTCGTCTCGGACCATTTGCATCTTGATCCTTTGATAGTAGGTTCCGCGATCTACCGGTCGACCGTCTCCGAATCGGGTGAGCTGGGGGTTCCGGAACCGGTGATTCGGGGCATTGTCGGTGAACCGTCGCTCACCGCCGACGGCCGCAACCTCTATTTCGTACACGTCCTGCACGACGCGGCCGGGGGATTCGGCAGCGATATCTGGTACGTCGGCCGGAAGTAAGGGTAGCTGCTGTCTGAGCAGCAAGCTTCGGTTCCAAAGTCGTCGACTGTATGTCCCACTTCCGTTCCGCAGTGCTTGCAGCGAACGTCGTGTAGTCAGTCCATTACTCCGAACGGGTAGCACCCTTGCTTTCCGCGAAGGAGCGCATCGCCAGGAGATTCTCCTCCGGAGTCCCGCGCGGAATCTCGCAACCCGCGCCGACCGCGAACTTGCTCTGAACCTCTTTCGTCGTCCGGGCCAAGCGATCTTGTATCGCCTCAGGCGTGCCGTTTTTTACCTCGGCCACGGGGTCCAAGTTGGCGCAGATAACTGGCCCCTCTCCGATGTACTCCCTCGCCTCCGGCAATGGATTCATTGAGTCAACGTCGATGAGGTCAATCTTCAGCTCTCCGATGTGCGGATAGAGTGGCTCAACCCTTCCGCAGATGTGCAGCCGCACGAGGGTCCCGGCTTCGTGGATCGCCTCCGTGTATTTCCGGGTCCGGGGGAGTATGAACTCCCGGTATACCTCTGGACCGATAAGACTCGATGCGGCATCACCGATCCCTATGATGTCCGCGCAGGGTCCCTCGACCCACCCCTCAACAAGCCGCTCGGTTCCGGTGCGCTCGGCGAGTAGGCGCACCCCCTCAAGTCGATTACTCATCCGCTCACCCCTGCTCGGGTCAACGACTTTGACCGTTGCAAGGCGCGACTTATCTGTCAGGAGGGAGTTCTCCTCAACGTTTGCCGGGGGTGAATCCTCATAGAAATGAACCTGCGCACCAAGATCGAAGGACTCCACGCAAGGGTCGCAGATAACCGATGTATGGGACGTACCGAAACGCTCCGCCATAGCCTGCTGTCCCTCCGCCAAAACCTTGGCGTTCGTAGCGTATTCGCGATACGGCTTTCCGATAAGGTCCGCAGCGTACATCATCGTGATCGGAAATAAAGGGTACTCTTCTGCTTCTTCTCCGCGAAATGCGCACAGAGCCGTTTCTCTCTTCCCCGCGCACATGGCCAAGACACCTCCAGCGTTGTAAAGTTCTTGAAGGGGTACCAGCTCACCTGCAGAGGCGCAAGCGCGGTTGCTCAGAATGCGGGGGTCACACATGCTTCGCTAACCATATGATTAGTAGACATCAGTATAGTATATAGAAGCCGTTCCGAAAGGATGAGTGCTACAAACGAATGGACAACTCGGTGGAAAACTCCACCGTGCTGCTTCACCTGACGCTGAATCTGATCAAACCCGAGACGGGCTGTAAGCGCACCAAAAGGCCGGTGAGCGAGTGCTCGTCGGCTGGGATGAGCGATAGTTGGAGAAGGCGCTGTTCGACCATCGAGCTCCAAATGCGTTTGTCCTGCCTTACCGGCCTGCGGCTGCTCGAAGACCTTGTGAACGACAGCCGGCACCATGGCAAGGACGCCATGGCCGTGGACATCCCGATGCCATCACTGAACGAGCTTCAAATCACCACGTGACGGCGCCGCGGCGGTGTCGAGTTTCCGGCCCAGGAACCCATAACACTCGAGGCGCTGCACAATGTGCTAACCCAGGTCGTGCTGGGCTTGCACCGCAGCCCGGTTTCGAGCCATGCTGTTCGCCGCTATGATATCCGGCAGCAGAGGTTCCGCAAAAAAACTGGCAGGGCTTGTGCTGGGGCTCTCGGCCCTCCTGGCGATGCCGTTTCTCTCGTTTGGCGGGCTTTCGTTCTCCGGGCATGTGGCGTTGGGCATTTTCGTCATGGCGGCGGTGTTCTGGATCACCGAGCCGATTCCCATCTACGCCACCAGCATGGCGGTGATCCTGCTGCAGGTGCTGCTTCTCTCCGACCAAAGCATTATTCTGGAGCGGCTAGGCCCGCTGCATCCGGAAGGATACACCGCCCCGCCCTATGTGGAGTTCTACAGCACGCTGGCAAACCCCATCATTATCCTGTTTCTTGGGGGTTTCTGCCTCGCCGCAGCGGCCGAGAAGTATAGGCTCGACCGCAACCTCACCCGTGTCCTGCTGAAGCCCTTTGGGACGCGCCCCCGGATGGTTTCCCTGGGCGTGATGGTGGTAACGGCGGTGCTTTCGGCGTTCATGAGCAACACCGCGACCACTGCGATGATGATAACGGTCGCGATTCCGATCGTCGCCACGGTCTCTCACGATGACCCGTTCCGGCGTCTAATCGGCCTCTCGATCCCGGTTGGAGCCAATATCGGCGGCATCGCTACGCCGATCGGCACCCCGCCGAACGCGGTTGCCTTGGCGGCATTGGCCCGCGAGGGTATCACGGTTCCGTTCAGTACCTGGATGCTGATGGCGGTGCCGCTGGTGGTGGTGACGTTGCTCCTGGCGTGGCTGGGCATCTGTAGGATGTTCAAACCGCGAATCGACAGCTTCGAAATTGATATCGATTCAAGCTTCGACCGCAGCCCGCGGGCGGTCGCAAGCTACGTGGTGTTCGGCATGACGGTTGTGCTATGGGTCACCGAGAAGCTCCACGGCATCCCCACGACCGTGGTAGCGTTTATTCCTATCGTATTGCTTCCTGCGATCGGTGTCCTGGAGAAGAGAGATATCCGCGGTTTCTCCTGGGAGGTACTGTGGCTCGTGGCGGGAGGCATATCGCTGGGGCTAAGCCTGCAACATACCGGCCTCGCGGTCTGGATGGTAAGCCAAATAGCCTGGGAAGGTTTTGGAACCACCGGGCTGGTGGTGCTGTTTTCGTTGGTGGGCTTTCTCGTCGCAAATCTGGTCTCCCACACCGTCAGCGCCACGATCCTCATGCCGATCGCGATCTCCCTGGTATTGCCGCTCGCCGGCGGTGTAGCCGCGGCACTAATTATTCCGATTGCAGCGATCGGGGTCATCGTGAGTTATGCCAACATACTGCCGATCTCGACACCGCCGAACGCAATCGCGATGTCGACCGGGCTGATTGAGACGCGGGACATAGCCGTGTCCGGCATTCTGGTGGGTGTTTTGGGGTTCGTGTTTACCGTGCTGTTTGCACTGGTGCTTTGGCCGCTCGTTTTGTAGACTATCCGGGGGGTCGCTGATGAGTCAGACGATCGCAATACTGTGCGTGGATGACGAACCGGACGTGCTTGAGGTGGCGGTTCGCGAGCTAGCGCCGCTGGAGGATGTTTTCCCGGTCGAGACCGCGGCAAACGCCGCTGAGGCCCGCGAATGCATGGAACGGCTGGAGCGCGAACGCACTGCATTGGGCGTAATCTTCTGCGATCACATCATGCCCGGCGAGACCGGTGTAGACCTGCTGGTGGCCATGACTAATGACGAACGCCGGCGGCAAACGCGGAAGATCCTTCTCACCGGCCAGGCCGGACTCGACGCGACGGTGAAGGCAGTCAACCAGGCCGATCTCGCCCATTACATAGCAAAACCGTGGGACAAAGACGAGCTCCTGCAGGTGGCGCGCCGGCAGATGGGCTTGTATATTGCGGCATGCGGCCTTGACCCGCTGCCGTATCTGCAGTATCTCGGCCCTGAGCACGCCGCTACCCTGCTCAGGGATTACCGCGAAGCCGACCGGTAGCGCGAGCACGCCATGGCCGGTGGGAACGAGAAGCCCGAGCAGCATCAGCTCCCTGAGCTGAGTACCGAGGAAGCGCTCAAACGGCTCGCGGGGCGAGCTCGCGCCCTCGGGCGTGAGCCGGAGCACATCCCCGCAGGGTCACAACTCCTTTATGAAGGTCTCATAAACCGCACGCTGTACATTCTGCTCGAGGGTACCGCCGAAAACTCGAAAAGCAACACCAAAGGCAGCTCAATACAGGTGGACCTCATCGGTCCGGGCTCGCTCCTGGGAATCCTCTCGTTCTGGACGGGACAGCCCGCGTTCACCGATTCAGTAGCCGCCACAGACCTCACGGTGTTGCGCCTCGAGCGCGAGGACTTTGAGCGCGGCGTCTCACAAGACGCCGAGTTCACACGGCTTACGCAACAGCTCTTCGTCACCAACCTAAGCGATCGCTACCGCCGCGTGGTGGGGCTCAACCTCGAGGTAGCAGAGCTCACCGAAGAGCTTGAACAGGAACGCAACGCCCTGCGCAAGGCGGTGGAAGACCTCAAGGAGACTCGTACACAGCTGATCTACCAGGAGCGGCTGGCCACCATGGGACAGTTGCTGGCCGGAATCGCTCACGAGATCAACAACCCGTCGGCTTCGCTGATGAAGAGCGTGGAGTTCGTCACGCAGGAGATGCCGGCGCTGTTCAAGAACGACCCGGTCTCAGCCCAGCTGTTTGCAGCGGGGTTTTCCGCGCCGTTTCTCAGCAGCGACGAAGCCCGCAAGCGTTTGCAGGAGCTCCAGAACCGCTATCCGGAACTGGGCCGGGCTTTTTGTCGCCGTCTCACCCGACTCGGCGAGGAAGAACTGCACCTGCTCGAGCCGGAGCTAAGTGCCGGCCGAACAGAGCGCGTGTCCGACCGTCTGCACGTGTTCGAGGTGGGCGCGGCGCTGCACAGTATACACCTCGCTGAGGAGCGCATCCGGCGCCTGGTGCAGAGCGTCAAGAGCTACAGCCGGGAAGAAAACCAGGAGAGCTGTTCCACGAACCTTGAGAACTGCATCCGAGACACGCTGGTTGTGCTCAACCATCGACTGAAACACTACGAGCTGCGACTGAAGCTCGAGGAGCCGCTTGTTGTACAGTGCTGTCCCGGAGACATTAACCAGATCATCACCAACCTGCTCACCAACGCCTGCGATGCCACCGAGCCGGGCAAGGCAATCGCTATCCGCACCGGGAGTAACGAGGACTGGGTCTGGATGGAAGTTGAGGACGAAGGGCCCGGCATTCCGGAAGAGTTGCTCGAGGCGATCTTCGAGTCGAACGTAACCACAAAAAGGGGCGGCGCGGAGTTCGGCTTAGGGTTGGGCCTCGCAATATCTCGGGAGCTCGCGCACAAGCACAAAGGCACCTTAACCGCCCGGAATCTCCCCACCGGCGGCGCCGTGTTTCGCCTCGAACTGCCGTATTGGTAGTCGCCGGCAAACCATCGTGACCCCGCTGTTGACTCCGGCATTGACGCTGGGGTAGCCGGGCGCGATCTTGAGCGTCTGGCACAATATCTCGGGGCCACTGCTCGCTACCTACTGGTCGCGGCGAAGCGCGGACGAGTAGCACGAGCAAACGCTGCTCCGCAATCGAGGAGTGCCGTACGGGAGTCCGGTGCGGGAGCGCCGATTATCCCGAAGGGTGCGAGCTGTGTGGCCAATGTTGACACGCGCGCACGGGCCGAATACCGTGGCAGGATGCGCGTGTGGATCCTCCGCACCGGTGCCTCCCGTGCGGTCGCGCCTAAAAGCGCTCCTTGATTCTCTCGATCTCGCGTGACGGCGCCGAAACCATCCCCGGCAGCACTTAGACTACATAGGAGATATCGTGGCAAGCGTCATTGATCACAAACGAACTGTTTTACTGATTGCACTCTACATCTTCGTTGGTATGATTGCGGGCGTCGGGGCGATTCTCTTTCAGCAGCTGTTGTCGCTGCTGAATATCTTTCTGCTCGAGGGCATGGCCGGGTATACCGAGATCACGATTGTTTCGGGCATCCGCCGGTTCACCTTACCCTGGACGCAGCCGGAGTTCAGGCCCTGGTTGTTTCCGATCATTGCCGGCAGCGGCGGACTTATCACCGGGCTGATTGTGTACCGCTACGCGCCGGAGGCGGCGGGCCACGGCACCGACGAGGTGATCCATTCGTATCACCACAAAGAGGGGCAGATTCGGCTACGCGTGAGCATCGTGAAGCTCGTGGGCTCGGCGATCACGATCGGAAGCGGCGGTTCGGGCGGTAAAGAGGGGCCGATCGCGCAGATCGGCGCAGGGTTCGGCTCGTTCCTCTGCTCGCGTATCCCATATTACGCCGAGTACCGCAAGGAGATAATGCTTGCCGGGATGGCGGCGGGGATCGCCGCGATCTTTCGCGCACCCTTGGCCGGCGCAATCTTCGCTGCCGAGATCCTGCATTCCGATATGCGCTACGACGGGAAAGTCTTGATTCCCGCGGTGATTGCATCCACGGTCTCCTACGGGGTCTATGCGTTGTACTTCGGGTTCGCGCCGGTGCTTACGTTGCCCGAGTTCTCGTATGAGCTCTCGCTCCTGCACTTCGTCCCATACACAGTTCTCGCACTCGTTTCGTCGTTCGGCGCGTTCGCGTTTGTGAAGGTGTTCTACGGCACGCGTGATTTGTTTCAGGCGCTTACGCTCAAGCCATACCTCAAGCCCATGATCGGCGGTGTTCTCACCGGGCTGGTGGGGTTGTGGTTTTCGCCCGCTTTCGGCGAGGGCTCATTCCATATGCAGCAGGTGATCGACGGCAATGTGCCGCTCCTCGGCATGATCATGCTGCTGTTTCTGAAGATGGCAACCACGTCATTCTCGATCGGCTCGGGTGGCTCAGGCGGTATTTTCGGTCCGTCGCTCATGATCGGCGCCGCGCTCGGCGGGGTAATCGGTGGAGCGTATTTGCACCTCTTTCCGGAATCCGGAATCCCGTTAGTGGTGTTTGTGTTACTCGGCATGGTGGGCTTCTTTTCCGGCGCCGCGAACACACCGATCTCAACCGTGATCATCATCGCCGAGATGACGCGCGCGTTCGAGCTGGTCGTGCCGTTCCTCTGGGTCGCGATGTTTGGGTACATCTTCTGTCAGAAATGGAATATCTACGAGAACCAGGTAGTCGTTAAGCGCCATATTCTCGACGTCGTCGATCCGTTAGAGTCGCAGAAGGCGCTTGCGAGCCTCACGGTTGGGGAGGCGATGAATACCCATTTCGTGGCGGTAAACGAGAACACACCGATCTCGGAAACCGAAGACATATTTCGGCGGTCGTTCGCGGATATCCTACCGGTCGTCGAGGAAAACACCGGAACGCTCACGGGTCTTATTGAGTACCGGACTGTAGTCCATCACATCATTCGTGGTCGCGATGAGCACATCCCGGTCGGCGAGATCGTGGACATTCCGCCCGACAGTGTCTACGAAAATGAAACCTTGCTCACTGCGCTTCGAAGACTAGAGAACATCGATCTTCCGGTCATACCGGTCCTGCGCGCCGACGGTTCGCAGCAGCTCGTCGGGGTGCTGAGCCGCGGCGCGTTGCGGCGCACCCGCTCGCGAGACTGGTTTTTCTACCTTTCCACAGACAGGGTGGTTCCCGACCTTGCAGCCGCCGATCGCGAAAGCGTAATTCGAGAGCTCTGCAGAGTCGCCGAATCCGGTGCGCAGGGATTCAGCGCCGAACAGATCGAGGAAGCTGTTCTGAAGCGAGAGCAGCAGATGACGACTGCGCTCGGGCGCGGCGTGGCATTCCCACATGCGCAGCTGCCCGGCCTCCGGCGCCCGGTGGTGGTGCTCGCGAGAACACGCAAAGGCGTCGACTGGAAGGCGAGCGACGGGAAACCGGTGCGCCTGGTGTTCCTCACGCTTACCCCGAAGGAGAACAGCACGATGCAGGTACAGATCGCGCGCGGTATTGTAGAGCTCATTCGCGACGAGCGCGTCCGGTCCGACCTGTTGCGGAGCGCAACCCCGGCGATCATGATTGCGAGAATCAGCGACGCTTTAGAGGGCTTTGGAGCCGTTGAGGACGATGAGGAGAAAGAAGAGTAGTCAAGATGCTCGGCTGGAGCGTAGTTGGTAGTCTGACAGCAGATTGCGCTGCACGTTACGACAGGAGAACGAATTCACTCTCTAAGGCACATGACAGACAGGCACCAGATCCCCAGAGAAGCGCGTAAAACGCTGGTCGCTGCCTTGAAGAAGCAGATTGAGGCGGCCGCTGGACAAAGGGATCGGCGTCCGTCAATCTGACATAAGGAGGAAACTGAATACGACACCCAGCGAATGAACCCATTATCGCAGGCAGACAGAGGACACCAAACAGCCGATACGCATCCCGTGTACTGCAGGTGGATTTCGGACGCGATGGGTCCTCTGGTGTGTAAGGTATTCAAAGCCACCGCCAACGGAGAGCGCCATGCCGGGAACCGATTCGGACGAACCTCTACAGCGCGCCGATGAGAGCCTTCAGCGGAGTGACTGGTCTACGGCCCGCGCCGCTTTCAAGAAGGCACTGAAGATTCGTGAGAGCGCCGAGGCGTACGAAGGCCTGAGTTGGGCGGCGCTGGCAATGGATGCGGGTGATGAGGTTTTATGGGCCCGCACGAACGCCTACCGTCTGTACCGCAACCAGAACGACCCCGTGAGTGCCGCACGCATGGCCATGTGGGCCGGTAAGGACCACGAAGATTATCGCGGCGAGCTGGCCGTGGCTCGTGGCTGGCGGCAGCGCGCACACCGCCTGTTGAAAAACCAGCCGACCGTACCGGAACACGGCTGGCTCGCTCTGTTCGACTGCTGGGCATCCCTCAGCGACGCTGAGGATCCTGACCATGTCCGGCAGTGCACTCGGACCGCGTTGGCTGTCTCGGAGACTTGCGATGACCCTGACCTTGGCGTCCTTGCAGTTGCCATGGAAGGGTTGGCGCTGGTCAGTGACGGCCGCGTTGATCACGGCATGCAGCGGCTCGACGAGGCAGCTGCAGCGGTTCTCGCCGGCGAGCTGCGCCGGCCG